>NZ_JBFPFM010000017.1:0-64976 GCF_047977705.1 Curtobacterium sp. LFS084 | reverse complement strand
GCGAGAGGGAAACGCCCGGTCACATTCCGAACCCGGAAGCTAAGCCTCTCAGCGCCGATGGTACTGCAAGGGGGACCTTGTGGGAGAGTAGGACGCCGCCGGACTCAACGTTGGTAACACCAGGGAACCCCTGACCAGTACTGGTCAGGGGTTTTCTGCGTTCACCGGGGCGTTATGATCGGCCGACGAACGAAGGGGACCGATGACCGAGCAACTCGATCGCGCGTCAATCGACCAGGGCCCGACGTGGCCGGTGTTGACGGACGCGACGAGGTCGGCGCTGCGCGAGATCCTCGTGCACGGTGTGCTCTCGCGGGCGGAGATCGCTCGGTCGCTCGGTCTCTCGCGGGCGAGCCTCACGCGGGCCGTGCGGACGCTCCAGGAGCACGGGTTCGTGATCGAGGTCGGTACCGGCGTGCGTGGCGCCACTGGCCGCCCGTCGGAGCTGCTCCGAACGAGCGAAGGTGTGTGGGAGTTCGTGGGGGTGAAGCTCACGCAGGACCGCCTGTACGCCGCGGTCACGGACCTGGCAGGACGGGTGCTCGCCCTCCACGAAGAGCTGCTGCGCGATGCGTCGCCGGACGCGCTCGTCCGCCAGGTCGGCGAGGTCGTCGATCGGCTCCGCGGGGCGTCGCCGGCGATCTGTGCGCTCGGCGTCTCCGTGCCCGGCGACGTGGTCACGCGTGACGGGGTGACAGTGGTGGAGGTGTCGCAGTTCCTCGGGTGGCGCGACGTTCCGCTGTCGGACATGCTCGAGCGTCGGACGGGGCTCGTGACCTTCGTGGCGAACGACGTCGACGCGCTCACCGCGAAGGAGCACTGGATCGGCGCCGGCGCCGGCGCGGGTGTCGGCTCGATGGCGCTCGTCACGGTCGGGGCCGGTGTCGGGTTCGGACTCGTGTCGAACGGCGAGGTGTCGGAGGGCGCGCACGGCAGGTTCGGTCGGGTTGGACACCTGCCGGTGTACGGCGGCGGCCCGGACTGCGGCGTCGGGCATGCGGGTTGTGTGTCGAGCTACCTGCCGAGCTCCATCGTGGCGCGGAACGCCGGTCACGAGGACGCCGGGTACGACGCGGTGGTCGACCTGGCACGCGCGGGGGACGAGCAGGCACTCCAGGCCCTCCGCGACGCCGGCACAGCCCTCGGCGTGCTCTTGTCGACCGTCGTGACGCTGGTGGACCCGGAGTCCATCGTGCTGACCGGCGACGGCCTGCCCGTGTACGACCTCGCACGGGCCGAGGTGGACGCGGCGTTCGCGCACGGGCTCCGCCCCTACGAGCCCGCCGTGACCGTGGTCGTGCAGCCGTTCGAGTTCTCCGAGTGGGCGCGCGCTGCCGCGGTCCTCGCCGTCCGGAGACTCCTCCGATTCTGACTTAGTTACTCGGGTTGACAAACGCCTTGGGTGAACGGGATGCTGGTCCGGTCCACTCGTCGAAGGAGATGTCGTGACCCCTGCTCGTGCCGTGCCCTGGCCCACCGATGACCTGTCGTTCGGTGGTGACTACAGCCCCGAGCAGTGGCCCCGCTCGGTGTGGGACGAGGACGTCCGACTCATGCGCGAGGCCGGTGTGAACCTCGTCACGGTCGGGGTCTTCTCGTGGGGTCTGTTGGAGCGGTCGCCGGGGGAGTACACCTGGGAGTGGCTCGACGACGTCCTCAACCTGCTGCACGACAACGGGATCGCGGTGGACCTGGCGACTCCGACCGCGGCCCCGCCGAACTGGCTGCTGACGGCACACCCCGAGATCCTGCCAGTGGACGCCACCGAACGCCGAGAGCGTCCCGGCGGCCGACTCGGCTGGTGCCCGGCCTCGCCGGTGTTCCGCGAGTACGCGCTCCGCATCGCCGATGCCCTCGCCGAGCGGTACGGGAAGCACCCGGCGGTGCGCCTCTGGCACGTGAGCAACGAACTCGGTGGTGGCAACGCCCGGTGCTACTGCGAGGTGTCGGCGGCGGACTTCCGGCGCTGGCTCCGGGAGCGGTACACCGACGTCGACGCTGCGAACGACGCGTGGGGCACCACCTTCTGGGGACACACCTACACGTCGTTCGACGAGGTTTCCCCACCGCGCGGCGTGGGCGGCGCGCCGAACCCGGGCCTCGCACTCGACTTCGAGCGGTACTCGTCGGACGCGCTGCTGGCACACTTCGAAGCCGAGCGCGCCGTGATCGAGCAGCACTCCGAGGTGCCGATCACCACGAACTTCATGGTCGGCGCCGGCTCGCAGGTCGTCGACTACGCCGAGTGGGCGAACCACGTCGCGATCCCCGCCAACGACCACTACACGCTCGTCGACGACCCCGACCGGGCCGAGGACCTCGCCGCGTCCGCCGACCGGATGCGCGGCATCGCCCGCGGCCGCACCCCGTGGCTGCTCATGGAGCACTCGACCGGCGGCCCGAGCTGGCAGCAGCGGAACCGGGCGAAGGAGCCCGGCGAGATCCTCCGCAACGCGCTCGCCCACGTGGCCCGCGGATCGGACGGCGCCCTGTTCTTCCAGTGGCGCGCCTCGACGGCGGGAGCCGAGCAGTTCCACTCCGCGATGGTCCCGCACGCCGGCACACGGAGTCGGGTGTGGCGCGAGGTCTGCGGACTCGGCCGGGCACTCCGCGCGATCGGGTCGGTACAGGGGTCACCGGTCGAGGCAGCACGGGTGGCGATCGTGGTCGACGAGGCGTCCGGGTGGGCGTTGCAGGCCGGTCTCAAGCCGCACCGCGGGCTCCGCTACGGCCACGAGCTCCGCGCGTGGCACACCGCCTTCTGGCGTCAGCAGGTGCTCACCGACGTGGTGCCGATCGACGCCGACCTGTCCGAGTACGACGTCGTCGTCCTCCCGACGCTGTTCGTGGTCGACGACGAGGCCGCAGCGCGGATCAGCGCCGTGGTCGACCGGGGCGCGACCCTGCTCGTCACGTACGCCTCCGGGCTCGTCGACGAGACCGCCCGGGTCCGCACCGGCGGCTACCCGGGCGCGTTCCGCGAGGTGCTCGGGGTCTGGGCGGAGGAGTTCACCCCGCTGCAGCGCGACGACCGTGTCCTGCTCGACGACGGCACGGTCGTCACCGACTGGGCCGAGGACCTCGTCGTCGAGGATGCCGACGTCGTGCTCCGGCACGTCGACGGCCCGCTCGCGGGCCGTCCCGCGGTGACGCGTCGACCCGTCGGTGGTGGCGCCTGGTACGTCTCGGCGATGCTCAACGCGGACGGCGTGCAGCGGATCGTGGACCGGATCGTCGAGGAGCGAGCGATCGCGCGGACCGTCACCGCGCCTCCCGGCCTGGAGGCTGTCCGTCGCGTCCGGCAAGACGGTGCCGGCATCCTGTTCCTGCTGAACCACACCAGTCGTGACGTCACCCTGTCGGCCGGCGGGACCGACCTGCTCGACGGGTCCGCGCACGGACCCGAGACGGTCGTGCCGGCCGGCGGCGTCCGCGTGCTCCTCGAGGAGGCGACCGCATGACCGTCCTGGACCGCGACGACCCCGTGGCGCTGCCGGCGACCGCCGTGCGCGTGCACGTGCTCCGCGCGGCGGGCGTGAGCGTCGTCCTCGCGACCCGGGCCGACGGACTACCCGAGGTGCTGCACTGGGGCCGTGACGTCGGCGACGTGCCGCCAGCGGATGCCGAGGACCTCGTGCTGGCACTGGCTCGTGCGGTCTCGCCAAGCGCCGTCGACGCCCCGTGGCCACTGACCGTGCTGCCCACCGAACACGACGGCTGGGAGGGCCGCCCCGCCGTGTCCGGACAGGTGGCGGGTCGACCCCTCGTGCCCGTGTGGCGTGACGTCGTCGTCGAGCAGGACGGCCGGACGGTGACGATCGGCGCGCAGTCCGACGAGGCCGCCCTGCGCACCGTGCTCACGCTCGACGACGCCGGTGTGCTCCGCGTCCGGCACGCCCTGACGAACCGCGGGACCGACGACGTCGAGTTGCAGGCACTCGAGGCGGTGCTGCCCGTGGGAGAGCGCGCTGCCGAAGTGCTCGACCTCGGCGGGCGGTGGATCCGCGAACGGACCCCGCAGCGTCGGGCGATGACCGACGGCGTGCACGTGCGGGAGAGCCGACGCGGGCGGACCGGGCACGACGCCCCGACCCTCACGGTGCTCGGGACCGGTGGCTTCGACGACGCGACCGGCGAAGTCTGGGCGGTGCACCCCGCGTGGAGCGCCGATTCCGTGCACCGGTACGACCAGCTCCCCGAGGCCCGACCGCTGCTCGGCGCCGGGGAACTCCTGCGCGCGGGCGAGATCGTCCTGCGGACCGGCGAGACCTTCACCGCCCCCGACACGGTCTTCGTGTGGAGCGACGCCGGGCTCGACGGGGTGTCCGCGCGGCTGCACGACTCGCTCCGCGCCCGCCCCGGGCACCCGAGGACCCCGCGTCCCGTGGTGCTCAACACGTGGGAGGCCGTCTACTACCGGCAGGAGCTCGAACCCCTGCTCGCCCTGGCACGGGTGGCCGCGGACGTCGGCGTCGAACGGTTCGTCCTGGACGACGGCTGGTTCACCGGGCGTCGCTCGGACACCACCGCGCTCGGCGACTGGACCGTCGACGCCGACGTCTGGCCGGACGGACTCGGCCCGCTCGTCGCCGGGGTCCGAGCGCTCGGCATGGACTTCGGCCTGTGGTTCGAGCCGGAGACCGTGAGCCTGGAGTCCGAACTCGCGCGTGAGCACCCGGAGTGGTTCCTGCAGGTCCCCGAGCACACGCGCACCTGGCGTCACGAGTACGTGCTCGACCTGGCACGAGCGGACGTCCGCGACCACCTGCTCGACCGGATGTCGGCGATCATCGAGGACCTGCACGTCGACTTCGTGAAGTGGGACCAGAACCGCGACGTCGTGCAGACCGTGCACGCCGGACGGGTCGGGCTCGACGCCCACACGCGGGGTGCCTACGCGGTGATGGACGAGCTCCGACGCCGCCACCCGTGGCTGGAGATCGAGGCGTGCGCGTCCGGAGGCGCCCGGGTGGACCTCGGCGTCCTCGAGCGGACCGACCGGGTGTGGCCCTCGGACTCGAACGACGCGATGGAACGGCTGCCGATCCAGCGCTGGACGGAGCTGTTGCTGCCGCTCGAGCTGATCGGGTCCCACGTCGGCCCCGAGGTGTCGCACACCACCGGGCGGCACCTCGACCTGGACTTCCGGATGGCGGTGTCGCTGTTCGGCAGCGCCGGCATCGAGACCGATGTCACCCGCTGCAGCCCGGCGGAACTCGACCGGCTCCGCGAGTGGACCGCCCTCTACAAGCGTGAGCGCGGGCTGCTGCACTCCGGGCGGGTGCACCACGTCGACCTCGGCGACCCTGGGCTGGACACCACGATGGTCGTCGCGACCGACCACTCCCGTGCGCTCGTGCGGGTCGCCCGGACCGTGACGGGCCCGAGGTCGTTGGCCGTGCCGCTCCGTGTACGGGGACTCGACCGGGAGCGCCGGTACCGCGTCGCACCGGTGACCGGGCTCCGCGTGCCGAAGGGGTCCGACGTGACCCGGACGCCGTGGATCGAGCGGGGGAGCGTCGAACTGTCCGGCGCCGTGCTCGAGGACGTGGGGGTGCGGATGATCGCCTTGGCACCGGGCACCGCGCTCGTGCTCGAGGTGCAGACGATCGACTGACCCGACCCAGGTGTGGAGGGCGCCCGGCACCCGCAGCGCGGGTGTCGGGCGCTGGCGTCTCAGTGCAGCAGGTCGCCCGCGTGTCGGAGCAAGAACGGCCCGGTCAACGCGTCGGGGTCGATGCCCGCCGCACGGGTGACCTCGAACACGGCGACCTCGCCGGGCAGCAGCGACACCAGCCCCTGGTCGACCCGCGCCCCGGCGTCGAGCCGGTCCGGGAACAGTGCGAGGTCGCGCACGTACCCCGTTGCCGTCACCTCGACCCGGGCGCCGTCCCCCGTCGCCGTGGCCGACACCGTGAACGGCCGACGATCCAGCCGCTGGTCGACGACCTCGGCGAAGTCGTGCACGCGGTGCCCGGACGCGGAGCCGGAGACCACGAGCACCTCGGCCGCGGGGTCCTGCGGCTCGGCGACGTCGGCGGGCAAGGTGATGCGGACCGCGTCCGCGGGGTCGACCGAGACCGTCGCCGTGGTGGCGGCGAGCACGGTGCCGTCGAACGAGCGGCGCTCGATGACGATCTCGTCGGTCACCGTCGCACCGCTGGCGTTCACGATCACGACGTCGAGCCCGGCGGCGGCCCGTGCGGCGGCAGCGGCGGCGACCTCGACGGCCGGCGCCCACGGGTGGGGTTCCGGAACCGGCGTCGCCTGCACGGTCGCGAGCACGGGCCGGTAGGCCTCGCGCACGGCGTACCAGACCGGCTTCCGGTGTCCGGCGTGGTCGACGAGCGCCCACGACACCACCGGCCAGTCGTCGTTCAGCTGCCAGACCACCATGCCGGTGTTGTCTGGCGTGTTCGAGCGGAAGCACTCCATGCCGAACCGGATCGCGTGCGCCTGGTTGAGCTGCGCGGCCCAGTGCCAGTCCTCGATGGTCCGCGGTTCGGGCAGGTGCCCGCGCATACCGTCGGCGAGCTTCCGGTTGCCCTCGTGCGCCTTCTGGTGGACGAGCATCTCGTGCCCGTCCGGGTCGAGTGGCTCGTCGTGCACCACGGCGGTCAGGGTCGACCACGCCGGCGGGCCCTGGAACCCGAACTCGGCGACGAACCGCGGCTTCCAGTCGGCGTAGGCGGTGTAGTCCTTCGCGTTCCAGACGTCCCAGATGTGCACGCTGCCGTTGCGGTCGTCGTTCGGCTGCAGGTACTCGTCGAACGAGAACGGACTGCCCGGCGTGTACGGCCGCGTCGGGTCGAGCTCCGCGACGATCTCCGGCAGCAGCGACCGGTAGTAGCCGTTGCCCCAGGTGCGCCCGACGAGCGAGGGTCGCCACCCCCACTCGGCGTAGGCGACGAGGTTCTCGTTGTTGCCGTTCCACACCACGAGTGAGGGATGGGGACTGAGGCGCGTGACGGCCTCGCGGACCTCGGGCTCGACCTCGTCGGCGAGCCAGGGCTCCTCGGCGTAGGCCGCACAGGCGAACAGGAAGTCCTGCCAGACGAGGACACCGAGCTCGTCGCAGCGGTCGTACAGCTCGTCCGACTCGTAGATCCCGCCGCCCCAGATGCGGAGGAGGTTGACGTTCGCCTCGACCGCGTCGTCGATCCGCTCGGCGTACCGCTCCGGCGTCATCTCGGTCAGGTACGCGTGGTCCGGGATCCAGTTGGCGCCCCGGACGATGACGGGCCGGTCGTTCACGCGCAGGAGGAACGGCGCTCCACCCGCGTCGGCCGCGGTGTCGAGGGTGACCGTCCGGAACCCCACTCGACCGGTCCAGACGTCGTCGCCGACCTCGACGCGGACGTCGTAGAGCGGCTGGTCGCCGCTGCCCCGCGGCCACCAGACGGCGACGTCGGGGACCTCGAGCCGCACGACGGCGGAGCCGGTCGTGCGGTCCGGGCCGGTCGCGACGGGGCGCGCGCCCACGATCCGGCCGGCGGTGCGCGCGTCGTCGGGGACGGGAGGCGCGGTGTCGGAACCGGGGTGCGCTGCGGACGCGTGGTGCGGGGCCAGGGTGATCCGAGCCTCCAGTCCGGCGCCCGCGTCACCACCCGTGGACGCGACCGGCGCGCTGCCGATGGCCTGCGCGAAGGCGCCGGAGGAGCCGGCGAACTCGACGTCCACGTGCGCGGTCAGGACACCCGTCGTGCCGTCGACGTCGACGAGGGGGCGGACGGCCGCGATGCGGACGCCGCTCCAGGACTCGATGCCGATCGACTTCCAGATGCCGCTCGTCGCCACGTCGACACCCCAGTCCCAGCCGAAGTTCGACGCGTTCTTGCGGAGCGCGTTGTACGGGTGGTGGTTGACGTGGGGGAGTTCACCGCCGTGCAGCTCCGAGATGCGGACCGCAGCGGGAACCGGAGCGTCGAACGTGACGACCAGTTCGTTCGTGCCGGGGCGCAGCAGATGCCCGACGGGGAAGCGGTACGAACGGTGCTGGTTCGCGGTGGTGCCGACGACGATGCCGTTGAGCTCGACGGTGGCCAGGGTGTCGAGCCCGTCGGCGACGAGGTCGTGGCGGACCGGAATGGCGGACGCGCCGGCACCGGGCGCGGTGGGGGTGGCTTGGTCGCCGGGGCCGGCCCACTCGAACGTCCGCCGGTACCGCCACACGGTGTCGCCGATCCACTGCGTCGCGGCCTCGCCGTCACCGTCGAAGGGGTCCGGGATCCTGCCGGCCCGGAGCAGGTCGGTGTGCACGCAGCCGGGCACGACCGCCGCCACGGGGTCGCGGTGGGCGTCGGCCTCGGGTGGGCCGGCCACCGCCTCGAGGGTCCAGTGTCCGTCCAGGGTCGTGCGCTCCATCGCGCCTCCTCACGTCGGGGGTCAAGCTCTTGACCGGGTTAGTTTAGCCGTGTAACAATCGCGGTCACAACGACCAGGCCTGCGACGGAGCAGACCGAGAGGACAACGATGTCAACACCAAACCGTTCACGTCGGCTCGCCATCGCGGCCGCGGCCATCCTCACCACCGCCGGTCTCGCCCTCACCGGCTGCAGCTCGAGCGGGACCGCGGCGTCGTCCGACTCCGCCTCGACCCTGATCGCGTACACCGGACAGTCCGGCGATTACCAGATCAACTACAACCCGTGGTCCCCGTCGAACATCGGCGGCGTCGGGACGATCTACGAGAGCCTCTTCTTCATCACGAACGTGAACACGAAGGACCCGAAGCCACTGCTCGGCAAGTCCTACGAGTGGAACACCGACGGCACCCAGCTGCGCATCACCCTCCGCGACGGCGCGACGTGGAGCGACGGCAAGCCGTTCACCGCGAAGGACGTCGTCTTCACGCTCGACATGCTCAAGAAGTACAAGGCACTCAACTCCATCGGGTACGACGGCACCGCGAAGGCCGAGGGCGACTCCACCGTCGTCGTGTCGTTCGACAAGCCGTCGTTCGTGCTCGGCCCGAACCTGCTCGGCAAGACCTGGATCGTGCCGGAGCACCTCTGGAAGGACATCGACCCGACCACCGACGTCGTGCGCGAGCCCGTCGGGACCGGCCCGTACACGCTCGGCACCTTCAAGGCGCAGGCGTTCACCCTCGAGGCGAACAAGGACTACTGGGGCGGCGCCCCGGCCGTGAAGACGATCCGCTACCTGTCGCTCTCGGGCAACACCGCCGGCGCCGACGCCCTGTCGCAGGGGTCGATCGACTGGCAGACCGGCCCGGTGCCGAACATGGACGACATCTCCGGCCACTACCCGGGCTACGACGGGATCACCGTCGGCCAGAACCAGATGGCCCTGCTGACCTGCTCGTCGACCGCGCTCGGCTGCTCGGGCCCGCAGACCGACCCGGCCGTGCGGCACGCCATCGCCGACGCGATCAACCGCAAGCAGCTGAACTCCCTGGCGTTCTCGAACACCGCCAGCGGGATCTCGCCGACCTTCGCCCTGACGACCACGCAGGAGGACATGATCTCGAAGGACGTCTCGCCGGCCGTCATGCCGTCCGGGGCCGACACCGCCCAGGCGGCCTCGACGCTCGAGGGCGACGGGTGGAAGAAGGGTGCCGACGGCATCTACGCGAAGGACGGCAAGAAGCTGTCCCTGACCGTCGAGGTCGTCACCGGCTGGACCGACTACATCACCGCGATCGACACGATGACGCAGCAGCTCAAGGCAGCCGGCATCGAGCTCAAGGCGCAGCAGTCGTCGTGGAACGAGTGGACCGACAAGAAGACGAAGGGCACCTACCAGCTCGCGATCGACTCGCTCGGCCAGGGCCCGACGGCGAACCCGTACTACCTCTACAACAACTACTTCTCGACCGCGAACACCGCGAAGGTCGGCGAAGCGGCCCCGATGAACATCGCCCGCTACAGCAACCCCGAGGTCGACGCCGCGCTGCAGAAGCTCGCGACGATCAACCCCGACGACACCGCGGCGACGCAGCCCGAACTCGACGTCATCCAGCAGCACGTCGTCGAGGACATGCCGTACATCCCGATCATGACCGGCGGCACGACGAGCGAGTTCCACGCGTCGAAGTTCACCGGCTGGCCGACGAAGGACGACCTGTACGCCTTCCCGGCGGTCTGGGCGAGCCCGGACAACGCCGAGATCTTCAAGGCGCTCAAGCCCGCCAAGGGCTGAGGCGGGGACGGCGACCGAGGAGCACTCGTATGCACTACTTCCTGCGCAAGATCGGCTTCTACATCGTGGCCCTCTGGGCGGCGCTGACGCTGAACTTCATCATCCCCAGGCTCCTGCCCGGCAACCCGGTGGACATCCTGCTCGCCAAGCTCCAGCAGCGCGGCGGGCAGGTGACCCCGGCGACCCGGCAGGCGTACGAGCTGCTCCTCGGTGGCAACTCCTCGGAACCGCTCATCGCCCAGTACGGCCAGTACCTCGGCAACGTGTTCCGCGGCGACCTCGGGGTGTCGGTGAGCTACTTCCCGGCACCCGTGACCGAGGTCATCGGGAGCTCCCTGCCGTGGACGATCGCCCTCGTCGGCATCGCCACCGTGCTCGCCGCCGTCATCGGGGTCGCCCTCGGCGCCTTCGTCGGGTGGCGACCGGGCACCTGGCTCGACTCGTTCGTGCCGGCCACCACCCTGCTCGCCGCGGTGCCGTACTTCTGGCTCGCGCTGATCCTCGTGTACTTCTTCGCGACCGGACTGCACCTGTTCCCGGCCCAGGGCGGCTACGACGTCGTCCTCACACCGGGGTTCAACGGCGAGTTCCTCATGTCGGCGCTCAAGTACGGCGTGCTGCCCGCCGCGACGATCGTGCTCGCCTCGCTCGGCGGCTGGTTGCTCGGGATGCGCAACATGATGGTGTCCACGCTGTCCGAGGACTACATCACCACGGCGCTCGCGAAGGGCCTGCCGCACGGCAAGATCCTCCGCAACTACGCGGCCCGCAACGCCGTGCTGCCGTCGGTCGCCGGGTTCGCGATCTCCCTCGGGTTCATCGTGTCCGGGTCCGTCGTCACCGAGCAGGTGTTCTCGTACCCCGGCATCGGGTCGAAGCTCCTGTCCGCGGTGACGAACAACGACTACGCGCTCATGCAGGGCATTTTCCTGTTCATCACCCTGGCGGTCCTCGGCGCGAACCTCGTCGTCGACCTGCTCTACGGGCTCATCGACCCGCGCACCCGGGCCCGGAGCTAGGAGGACACGACCATGACCAACATCCAACAGGAGACCGAACCCACCATCGGTGCCCTCACCGAGGAGGCCGAGGCCGGTTCCGCCCGGAGCATCGCGACCGCTCGTCGTGGCCGGCCGAAGGGCGGCATCCGCCGGTTCCTCCCCACGCTGACGCCGTGGCTCGTCACGGGCATCGTGCTCATCGTCGGCGTCGCCCTGTTCGGGCTGATCGGCCCGTCGCTCGTCGGTGACCCGAATGCCATCCGCGACTCGGGCATGCAGCCGCCGAGTGTCGACAACCTGCTCGGGACGACGCAGACCGGGCAGGACGTCCTCGCGCAGCTCGCCTTCGCCACCAGGGGGAGCCTGCAGATCGGCCTGATCGTCGGCCTGCTCGCGACCGCGCTGTCGGCGTTCTTCGGGATCCTCGGCGCCTACCTCGGCGGGATCATGGACGAGGCGTTCTCGCTCTTCTCGAACGTGTTCCTCGTGATCCCGGGCCTGCCGCTCGTCATCGTCATCTCGGGCCTCGTCCCGCAGGAGGCCCGCGGGCTCTGGACCATCGCCATCGTCCTCGCGATCACGTCGTGGGCCGGGTCCGCCCGGGTCCTCCGCGCGCAGACGCTGTCGATCCGGAACCGCGACTACGTCTCGGCCGCGCGGGTGGCCGGGGAACGACCGTGGCGCGTCATCGCGGTCGAGATCCTGCCGAACCTGCTGCCGGTGCTCGCGTCGCAGTTCGTGTTCGCCGTCATCGCCGCGATCCTCGGCGAGGCCGGACTGTCCTTCCTCGGCCTCGGCGCCTCGAACTCGTCGACGCTCGGCACGATGCTGTTCTACGCGCAGAACGGCTTCGCGCTCGCCCAGGGCGCCTGGTGGTGGTTCGTCCCACCGGGGCTCCTCATCGCGCTGCTCGGCATGGGCCTGTCGCTCGTCAACTTCTCGATCGACGAGGTCATCAACCCGCGACTCGCGAACGTGCGGGCGCAGCGACGGCGCGAACGCCGTGCGCGTCGTGCGGCCCGTTCTGGAGGCGCGGCTCGCCTCGCCGACACCACCGACACGAAGGGGGTCGCCCGATGAGCCGCGACGCCGTCCTCACCATCGACCACCTCGACGTCGTCTACGAGACCGAGCACCCGGTGCACGCCGTCAAGGACGTCTCGCTGACGCTCGCCCCGGGGGAGATCCTCGGGCTCGCCGGGGAGTCCGGCTGCGGCAAGACGACGCTCGCCTACGCCATCACCCGGCTGCACAAGCCGCCGGCGAAGGTCACCTCGGGGAGCATTACCTTCCACGACCGCGACGGCAGCGACGTCGACCTGCTCGGCCTCGACGACGAGCGACTCCGCGCGGTCCGCTGGTCGAAGCTGTCGATGGTGTTCCAGGGCGCGATGAACGCCCTCAACCCGGTCACCACGATCCGGGCACAGCTCGACGACGCGCTCGTCGAGCACCGCCGCGGCATGCCACGCAGGGAGCGTCGGGCGATCGCCGAGGACGCGCTCCGACGCGTCGGGGTCGACCCGTCCCGCATCACGGCGTACCCGCACGAACTCTCGGGCGGTATGCGGCAGCGCGTGATGATCGCGATGGCGATGCTGCTCGAGCCGCAGGTCATGATCATGGACGAGCCGACCACCGCGCTCGACGTCGTCGTGCAGCGGGAGATCCTCCGCGAGATCGTCCGGCTGCGCGACGAACTCGGCTTCGCGGTCGTGTTCATCACGCACGACCTGCCGCTGCTGCTCGAGATCAGTGACCGGATCGCCATCATGCTCCGCGGCGAGGTCGTCGAGTGCGCGACCGCCGACACCATCCAGCACGACCCGCAGCACCCCTACACCCGGCGGCTGCTGCAGTCGTTCCCGAGCCTGTCCGGCGCTCGCGGCGACTTCATCCGCACCGGGGCGAGCATCGACGGCTCGGACCTCGACACCCAGGAGGTCGTCCGATGACCAGCGTGACCGTCAGCCACCTCGGCAAGGACTTCCACACCCGGAAGGGCCTGCGCCGCACCACCCTCCGCGCCGTCGACGACGTGTCCTTCGAGCTGCTGCCCGGACGGACCGTCGCCCTCGTCGGGGAGTCCGGTTCCGGTAAGTCGACGATCGCCCGGATGCTCGCGAAGCTCGAGAGCACCACGCGCGGCACGATCGACGTCCGGCTCGAGGACGGCACCCCCGTCGTCGGCAGCCTCTACCGCCGACACGTGCAGATGGTCTTCCAGGACCCGTTCGCGTCGCTCAACCCCTTCCACTCGATCGAGCACCACATCGCACGCCCGCTGCAGCTCCACCACCGTGCCCGCGGCGCCGAGGAGACCGCGGAGCGCGTCCGCGAACTCCTCAGCCGTGTGAACCTCGACGAGGACTTCGCGTCCCGCCGCCCGCACGAGCTCTCCGGCGGGCAGCGGCAGCGCGTCGCGATCGCCCGAGCGCTCGCACCCGGCGCGCAGGTGCTCATCGCCGACGAGCCCGTGTCGATGCTCGACGTGTCGATCCGGCTCAGCGTGCTCAACCTCATGGGGCGCCTGCAACGCGAGGACCACCTCGCCGTGCTGTACATCACGCACGACCTCGCGACCGCGCGGCACTTCTCGGACGAGATCCTGGTGCTCTACCGCGGTCGGGTCGTCGAACGGGGACCCTCGGACGCCGTCATCCTGAACCCGCAGCACGACTACACCCGGCTGCTGGCCGAGGCCGCGCCCGACCCCGAACGCACCGACCGTCGGCTGACCTCGGGACCGGCGCTCGACCGCTCCTCGATCGACAACACCACCTGCTACGACCACGGCATCGGTGCGTGGGTGTCGAGCGACCCGGCACCGGCCGGCGTGCGGTGACCGGCGACCACGTCGACTGGGAGACCGCGGGGTTCCGTGCGCGCTTCCGGACCGGCCCGGACGCGCCGGTGTCACTCGTGTCGTTCGTCCCGGCCGGGAGTGAGCTCGCCGACGGACCGGAGGACGCGCAACCGCTCGTCGAGCTCACCACCATCGGCCACGGCCGGTTCCCCGGCGGATTCCGGCACGTGGACTCAACGATCGGAGCGCGGCTGCGGTACCGCTCGCACGACGACGCGCCGACACGCGTGCCCGCGGACGCGGTCGGCGCGGTGGACGGGACCGACCTGTGGTTGCGGATCGTGCAGGAGGACGCGGCCACGCGCCTCCAGGCAGTCTCGGTGTTCCGTGCACGCGACGGCGTCCCGGCGTTCCAGACCTGGACGGAGGTGTCCTCCACCGAGGGTGAGCACGTCGTCGACCTCGTGTCGTCGTTCGCGACGGGGGCGTGGCTGACGGACTCGGGCCGCAGCGTCGACGAGTTCGCGTTGTCGCACGCCGACGATGACTGGGCGGCGGAGAGTCGTTGGCGGACCGACCCGCTGCGGGAGATCGGCCTCGCGCGCATCGACCGCGATGCGCAGCACCACCCGCCCCGCAGCCGCGCCGTCGTGCAGAACCGCGGCGCGTGGTCGACCGGCGAAGCGCTGCCGATCGGCGTGCTGACGGCGTCCGCGTCCGGCGCTGGCACCGGCGTCGGTGCTGGCACTGCGGCCGTGCCGTACGCCCTCGTCTGGCAGGTCGAGCACAACGGGCCGTGGCTCTACGAGCTCGGTGAGACCCGGCGGCACGCGTACCTGCTGCTGAGCGGCCCGACCGACCAGGAGCACCAGTGGACCGCGGTCGTCGCGCCTGGGCAGCCGTTCACCTCGGTGCCGGTTTCCGTCGGGATCGCTGCGTCGATCGACGATGCCTTCGCGGTGCTCACCCGGCAGCGACGGGCGCGTCGCATGCTGCGGGAGGCGGACCGTTCGCTGCCCCTGGTGTTCAACGACTACATGAACACGCTCATGGGCGACCCGACGACCGAGAAGCTGCTGCCGTTGATCGACGCGGCCGCCGACGCCGGGGCGGACCTGTTCTGCATCGACGCCGGCTGGTACGCCGAGGGGCACTGGTGGGACACGGTCGGGGCGTGGGAGCCGGCGGCCTCGCGGTTCCCGGGCGGCCTCGGGTTCGTGATCGACCACATCCGGGCGCGGGGCATGCGGGCCGGGCTCTGGCTGGAACCCGAGGTGATCGGGATCCACTCGCCGTTGGCCACCTCGCTGCCGTCGTCGGCATTCGTGCACCACCACGGCGTGCGGGTCGCGGAGCACGGGCGGCACCTGCTCGACCTGCGCTCACCGGCTGCGCGGGCGCACCTCGACGCGGTCGTCGACCGGCTCGTCGGTTCGCTCGGCGTCAGCTTCTTCAAGATGGACCACAACACGATGACGGGGCCGTTCCCCGGGATGCTCGAGCACCAGCGGGCGCTGCTCGCCTGGCTCGACGACGTGCAGGCCCGGTACCCGCAGTTGCTCATCGAGAACTGCGCCTCGGGAGCGATGCGTGCCGACTTCGCCATGCTGTCCCGGCTGCACATGCAGTCCACCTCGGACCAACAGGACCCGGTGCTGTCCGCCACGATCGCCGCCGCGGCACCCGCCGCGATGCTCCCCGAGCAGGCCGGCAACTGGGCCTACCCGGCACCGACGATGTCCGACGACCTGTTCACCTTGTCGCTCGTCAACGGCGTGCTCGGCCGGATGTACCTGTCCGGGTACCTGAACGAGATGTCGTCGGCGCAGCTGTCGATCGTCGATGATGCCGTCCGGGCGCACCGCGACGTCCTGGAGCACGTGTCGACGGCGCTGCCGTCCTGGCCGCTCGGACTCCCGGCATGGGAGGACACCTGGGTCGCACTCGGGCTGCGCGCTGCCGCGGGGGACCTGTACCTGTCGGTGTGGTCGCTGCCCGGTGCGTCGGCGGCGGTGTCGTTGCCACTGCCGGGGTTCGCGGGTCAGGCGGTGGTCGTCGAGCCGCTGTTCCCGACGGTGCTCGGATCGTGGTCGGCGATGTGGGATGCCGCTTCGGCGTCGCTCGAGGTCGCGAACGGCGGGGCGACCCCCACAGCGCGGGTGTTCCGCGTCCGGATGCAGGAGTCGGACGCGGGGGCCTGAGCGGGCGCGTGCCGATGGCAGCGGTGCGCGCGACAGCGGACGGGAGGCGCGGTGCGGGCAAGCACCGTGCCTCCCGTTCCGTCAGTGGACCATTCCACCGGGCGGCGCACCGCCGTTCGTGCCCGCGCTGTGACCGTTCTGGTTCGGGATCCTCAGGGATCGTGAACCAGAACGGTCAGGGGAGGAGGCGGAGCTCCATCGCGCGGGTGACGGCACGAGTGCGGTCGTTCACGCCGAGCTTCTCGAAGACGTGGCCGAGGTGCGTCTTCACCGTGGCCTCGCTGAGGAACAGGGCGCGGCCGATGGCCGGGTTCGACCCGCCCTGGGCGACGAGGCGCAGGACGTCGAGTTCGCGCGGTGTCAGCGCGGGGCCGACAGCCGCGGTCGCCGAGCCGGTGGCCCGACGGACGAGGGCTGCGGCAGCCGAGGGCGCGAGCGCAGTCTCGCCGCGCGCGGTCGCCCGCACCCCGGCGAGGATCTCGGACTCCGGGGCGGCCTTGAGCAGGTAGCCGGTGGCGCCGGCCTCGATGGCGGCGAGGATCTGGTCGTCGGACTCGTACGTCGTAAGGATCAGGACGCGGACGCTCGGTTCGGCCGCGAGGATCTGGGCGGTCGCCGCGTCGCCGTCGAGCTCGGGCATCCGGAGGTCCATCAGCACGACGTCGGGGCGTTCGGACAGCGCGACCGTCACTGCCGCGCGACCGTCGCTGGCCTGGCCGACGACCTCGACGTCGTCGGCGTCCTGCAGGAGCGCGACGATGCCCGAACGGACGATCGGGTGGTCGTCGGCGACCACGACCCGGATCACCGGGTCACCTGCGCCACAGGGTCACGAACAGCACCCGGGAGGCGCGGCTCGGGTCCGGTCGGCAGGGTCGCTTCGACGACGGTGCCACTGCCCGGGGTGCTCGTGATGGTGCAGGTGCCGCCGGAGAGTGCCAGCCGCTCGTGGAGTCCTCGGAGCCCGTGGCCGGCGAGTGGAGCGCCGGCGTCGAACCCGACTCCGTCGTCGGTCACGCGGACCCCGACCCGCTCGGGTGAGTGGCTGAGGACGACGCGGACGGAGTCCGCGCCGGCGTGCGCGCGGACGTTCGCGAGGGACTCCTGGACGACCCGGAGGAGCACGACCTGGGCGTCACGGTCGAGCGGGCCGTCGGTCGCGTCGACGGTCACGGGCGTGCCCGTCTCGCGGGTGAAGCGCTCGGCGAGACGGTGCAGCGACCCGGCGAGGCTCCCGGTCGTGGCACCGGCGACCCCGGCGGCGATGAGAGCCCGGGAGTCCTCGAGCGCTGCACGCGCCGACTCCTCGAGGACGGTGAGCCGTTCCTCGAGGTCGGGGCCGCGATCGTTGGCCAGGTCCCTCCGGGCGCGCTCGGTGAGCATCACGATGCCCGCGAGGTTCTGGGCGACGGTGTCGTGCAGTTCGCGGGCGAGACGTTCGCGTTCGCTCGTCACGCCGGCGGCGCGGTTTGCCTCGGCCAGGGAGTCCTGCGTCGCGCGGAGCTCGTCGATGAGTCGGCGTCGTTCGTCGGAGAGCTCGGCGATGCGCGTGGTCCAGAGGCCGAGCGCGCAGGCACCCGCGATGCTCACCCCTTCGATGAGGACCGTGCTCACGAGGCCGCTCGGACCGCTGGCGATCTGCAGGCCGATGCCCGCGGCGACGCCGATCGCCACGGACACCGCCACCGAGGTGCGGACGCGGTCGAGCTGGCACCACGCCACCGGGAAGAGGATGCACTGGATGAACGCGGTGCTCGGCACGACTGCGGGCAGGACCAGCGCGGCGAGGACCAGCAGCGGGACGAAGCCGGCGGCCGCACGGCGGTCCTCGTAGCCGCGCCACCCGAACGCCCAGCACGCGACCGCCAGCACGCCGAGCATCGCGAACGCCGGCCACCGGACGGACCACGGCGACCACCCGAGCACGGCGATCACCGCGACGAGGGCGACCGTGACGCCGAACGCCACGTGGAGCCCCCAGTTCCGGTGCGCGGTGATGCGGTCCATCGCCCCAGCATCCCACCCTCCGGCGGCTCCTCGGGAGTTCTCCACAGGGGACATCACGCGTCCTTGCGGTTCCACCGGAACGTCAGCAGGCAGGCCACCGCGCCCACGACCAGCCATGCTGCCAGGACGAGGGCTCCGAGGCCGAGGTGCCACGCGCCTCCCGGCTCGGCCGACGCGAACGCGTCGGGCAGGAAGACCGACCGCATACCGGACGCCATCCACCGCAGGGGGAAGACGGACGCGACGTTCTGCAGCCAGTCGGGGAGCTGGGTGAAGGGCAGGTACACACCGGAGATGAACTGGAGGACGAGGACGATGGGGACGATCGTGGCGGTGGCGCGGCGGCCCTCGCGGGGGAGTGCCGAGATCGCGATGCCGAGCACGCAGCTCGTCGCGACGCCGAGGAGCATGATGCCGGCGAAGCGTGCCCACGCACTACCGTCCGTCGGGAGGTCCACGCCGAACACCAGGCTCGCGATCGCCAGCAGCAGGCCCGTCTGCACGATCGTGGTGACCAGCACCATGCCGATCTTGCCGATGAAGTAGCTCACCACCGGCAGCGGGGTGCCGCCCAGGCGCTTCAGCGTGCCGTCGCTCCGCTCACCGGCGATGTCGACGCCGAGGGACTGGGTGCCCGAGAGCAGGATGCCCGTCGCGACGAGGCCCGGCAGGTAGTACGTGGCGTAGTCCACGCTGACGTTCGGGCCGGCCTGGATGTCGGGCGCGCTGCTGAACGCCACGGAGAACAGCGCGAGCATGACGATCGGGAAGAGGAAGCTGAAGAAGACGGCGTCGGGCGCGCGGAAGTACGAGCGGAGCTCGTAGCCGATGCGGGCGGCGCCGATGCTGACGGGGTTCGTGGTGGTCATCGTGTTGGCCTTGTCGGTCGTGTTGGCTGTCGTCGCGGTGCTCATCGGTGGCCGACCATTCCGAGGTAGACGTCCTCGAGGGACGGGCGGATGACTTCCAGGTCGTGCATGGGCGATGTCGTGCTCCTGACCAGACCTGCCGGGTCGCTGGTGCGTTCGTCGTGTCCCTGGCCCGCATCGTCGCGCCAGCGCACTCGGGGCGTCCGGGCCTCGGCGCCGCCGATCTCGTCGATCGGGGCGATGTCGAGCAGGGTCCCGTCCGCGATCACCGCCGCGCGGTCCGCGAGGTGCGCGGCCTCGTCGAGGTAGTGCGTGGTGAGGAGGATCGTCGTGCCCTCGCGCTTCACCTCGTCGATGAGGTCCCAGAACTGCCGGCGGGCCTCCGGGTCGAAGCCCGTGGTCGGCTCGTCGAGGAACAGGACCTCGGGGCGCCCGATGATCCCGAGGGCGACGTCGACGCGGCGCCGCTGACCGCCGCTCAGTCTGCTGATCCGGGTGTTGCGCTGCGTCTCGATTCCCGTCGCGTTGAGGAGTTCCTCGACGCTGCGATGCCTCGGGTAGAACGTCGTGAAGTGCCGGAGCTGCTCGGCCACGGTGACGTTCGGCGATTCCGCGCTGGTCTGCAGGACGATGCCGATGCGTGCGTTGTGGCTGCGGCTCGTGCGGGCCGGATCGTGGCCGAGCACCCGGACCTCGCCGCCCGTGCGGGTGCGGTAGCCCTCGAGGATCTCGACCGTCGTGGTCTTTCCGGCACCGTTCGGGCCGAGCAGGGCGAAGGTCTCGCCGCGGGGGATGTCGAACGACACGTCGGCCACCGCGCGCTTGCCGGTGGCGTACTGCTTCGTGAGGTGGTGGACCTCGATGGCGGGGGATTCGGGCATGAGTCCAGCGTGGCCCTCGGCGGGGCGCGGGGGATCGGCGGGGCCGGTCGTCCGGCATCCTCCGATCGGAGGATGGTGCGTCGGACGGGAGGCGCGGGTCGGCCGGGTCCGGACCCCGGTCGTCGGCAGCCTGATTGCGTTCGACAACCGGCGTGATATGTTGCCGGTGGGTGCGTCGCGGAGGGCGCGACGATGACGAGGGGGAGGCGAGATGCCATGAAGATCCCCGCACACGTCAACGTGGACTCGCGCTGCGTCCTCGGCGACCCGGATGACTACCGGTGACAGCCGGGGACCCCGAGTCCACCGCTGGGCAGAGCGCGGCGGCTGACGACCTGCGGCTCCGGCGCAACCGGCTGATCTTCGGGATCGTCGTCGCGCCGGTCGGGGTCCTGATCGCGCTCTTCCTGTCGTTCTTGGTGCAAATCAGCTCTTCCTGGGGTTCTAAGGACGGCGGGGCCGCAGCCGGACCACAGATCGTGGCGATCGTGATCGGCCTGCTCGCCACCGTCCCAGCGCTCATCGCCGGGATCCGAGCGCTCCGTGATCGAGTCCTCGAGGTGGCTGCATCGGGAGCGACGGTGGTGGCGGGCGTCGGCTTGCTCGCCGTCGTGCTGCTCGTCATCGTCCCGTCGTTCGAGATCCTCCCGCAGTCCGCCCGCGATGCAGAAAGGTACGCGCAGCAGCAGCGGCTGGACGAGCTCGACGACATCGACGCCGGATTCGGGCCCGGATCGGCCGAAGAAGCGGGTCAGGAGATGCAGGAGTACATCGACGATGCGCTCCAGCTGCTCGAAGTGGCGCCGAGCACGGTGCGGACGGCCACCTGGTCTACGAGCGGCACGAGCACCGCGGGCAATGCCTGTCGGACCTTCCACGAGCGCATCCGGCTCGGGGATCAGGTCGACCGTTCGAGCACCGCGGAGCGCTTGCGAACGGCGTGGAAGGCGGAGAGCGACCACACCAGCTTCTTCGAGCGAAACGGCGTCCTCGAGCTCAGCGTCCACCCCGCCGACGCCACTATCTCGTGGATCAGGGCCGACAACCAGCTCATCGTCGAGAGCGACTGTATCCCGTACGCGGCGCCCTGACGGACGCGGCCGAGGAGGCGCGGGTCGGCGGTGATCCGCGCCTCCCGTCGGACGGCTGGCGCGTCCCGATCCCCGCCGCCGGTCCGCTCGCTGAGTGCGGATCGGCGACGTCCGGTAGACCGGACGGGTGAAGGTCGTCGGAGTCGAACAGTTCGGAGGGCCCGAGGCCCTCGCCGTCCACGAGGTCCCGGAGCCGCACGCCGGCGCCGGGTCGGTGCGCATCCGGGTGCAGGCGTTCGCCGTGAACCCCACTGACACCGGCGTCCGTGCCGGAGAGCGGGACAGTTCGCAGGCATCGCCGCCGTACGTGCCGGGGATGGACGCGGCCGGGGTCATCGACGAGGTCGGGCCCGACGTCTCCGGGTGGGAGGTCGGCGACGAGGTCATGGCGATCGCGCTGCCGCTCAGCGCCCACGGTGGTGCGTACGTCGAGGAGCTCGTCGCGCCGGTCGGGTCGTTCACGCGGATCCCTCGGGGGACGTCGCTCTCGCTCGCGTCCACCGTGCCGATGAACGGGCTGACGGCGTTGCAGATCCTCTCGAGGGCTGGGCTCGCTCCCGGGCAGACGCTCGCGGTGACCGGGGCGGCCGGGCTGCTCGGCAACTACGTGGTGCAGCTGGCCGTCGCCGCTGGGCTGACCGTCATCGCGGACGCTGCTCCTGCCGACGAAGCGCTGGTCCGGTCGCTCGGTCCGACGCACATCGTGGCGCGCGGGTCCTCGTTCGCGGTCGCGGTGCGAGCGCTCGTGCCGGACGGGGTCGATGGGCTCGCCGATGCCGCGGTGCAGCGGGACGCGGTGGTGGACGCCGTGCGGGACGGGGGAGTGTTCCTCGACGTGCGGGGGTGGGGCGGGAACGGTGCTCGCGGCATCCGGTTCGAGCAGGTCATGGTGTTCTCGGAGTACCGGTCGTTCGACAAGCTCGAGCAGCTGCGGCACGCGGTGGAGAGCGGGACGGTGACGCCGCGTGTGGCGGAGGTGCTGCCGGCCTTGCGGGCTGCGGAGGCGCATGAGCGGCTCGAGGCTGGGGGGACGCGGGGGCGGTTCGTGTTGACGTGGTGAGTTGACGAGAGCGTGAAGGTCGGGAGGCGCGGTGCCGGTTGGTGCCGCGTCTCTCATCTGTCGGCGCCGGCGATTATTCGTAGTCTGCGATGTCGCCAGTCCCGCAAGCCGACTGGACCTCGATCGAGACGCGTCGCGGGCTGGCATTGACCGAGATGGATTCGACCGCCTGACCTGTGGTGACGGCTGACCAGAGCGGCCGACCGTCGTCGATCGTGTCCTGCTTGATGGTGACGTCGTAGTCGCGCTGCTTCCACGTCTTCGCAACCGCACGGACGAGCGACTCCGGATCCGTAGCGCCGGTCCGCTCCTGGTCCCACGAGAACGTGACGCCTGAGCTTCCGTTGCCCGTCGAGCACTCCGACGATGCGGGTCCGTCCGAGAGCGCGGTCCAATCGCCGCCGGCCGCCTTCATCGTCTGTTTGACCAAGCTGACCATGCCGTCTCGTGCCTGCTCGGCGTCCATCTCGCTGCCTTTCGGTTGTTGTGCACATCCAGCCAGTAGCACCGAAGTACTCACCAAGGCCAGGATCGCTGTCGCGGTGCGTGTGCTCACCGGTCGTTGAGCTTCCCGGCGGTCGCGCGGGCGATGTTGTCGAGCGACTCGGTGTTCTTGTCGAAGTACCCGTACTGGCCGGCGTGATCGGTCGCGTTGTTCCAGATCGGATCGTGACGATTCACGCCGTTCATGGTCGGGTCATGCGGGAGACCGGCTGTCGGCAAGTAGGTCGCGCCGAACGCGGGGCTGGCTGGATCTCGACGAGTCATGCTGAAAGCCTGCCCGATCCACGACCAGTTGTCGCCCGGCAGGCCCGGGATCGAACGCGGCGCCTGTGCGGCGAAGACCTGATCGGAGTGGATGTCGCTGGCAGTCTTGATCTCGCGTTCCAGTCCTGCTGATCCAACGGTCACGTACGAGTCGACCGCGTAGTCACGGTGAGCGAGCGTGAGCGAGGACGTCGTCGACCCGTAGGAGTGTCCGACCACGTTCAGCGTTCCCTTCGTCGAGCCCCGGGCAGCATTGAACCCCGCGAGGTCTTGACCGAGTCGTTCGCTGCCTGCCCGAGCGAGATCGCCGTGCAGGACCGTCCTCGTTGTCGGGGTCTCGTAGTTGATCCACGCGACGACTGCTGCGTCGCCGACGTAGTCCTGTTGGCGGACCCGGAGGTTGTAGGCGGCTCGCTCCACGACCGTCATGTTCCTCGTGTCGGAGTCCATCCCGGGGACGAGGTAGGTGACATCGTGAGCCCTGTCGAGATCACCGATCGAAACAGCGGCGAGTGGAGGGTGGTGTGGGACGAGCGAGGTCAGCTGGACACCCTTGTACTTGCCGAGCGACGCGCGGATGTTCTTGTACGCGGCGAGGTCCACGCCGGACGCGGACGCGATGAGCGTCGTGAGTTGCTTGCGGTTCGCCCGGTCCCTCGCCCAGTAAGCGACGCCGTTCAGATTGCCGATCACGGCGGGGAACGCCGCGATCAGGGCGTCCTGCTCGGAAGAGTGCCCGTCGCTGCTTCCCCGCTCGTGAGAACCGCCCATTGAGGACCACCAGTCAGCGATCAGCTCGGGATCCGATACCGCATCAAGCCGGTCAGCTATCGCGGGATCGCCGCGCAGCGCGACTATCTGGTCAGGGGTCAACGAGCTCAACCAACTCAGGAGCTGACGGTCCGACATCCGCCCCACTGAGCGTGCTCGTACAGCGACGATGCCGACGGATTGGACGTCGGACAGCTTCGCGGCCGTTCCGTCGTCGAGGCGGGTCCGCTCAGCGATGAGCTCTTCCCAACGTGTGGAGAGTTGAGCGTCTACGGTGTCTTGCTGCATCAGTGCCTCAGTGACTCCGCGAAGCATGACGTGATCGGCTTCCACGTCCGTCCCGGCATCGACCGACTCGGTGAGTCGAGAGCGGTCCGTGACGAGTTGATCCCTCTCCTTTGCAGCACTGTCCTGCGCGGAGCGGATTCGGGCAGCTTCGTCCTGAATGCGCTCGACCTCGTCGGCGTAGCGCGAGAGCGTCTCCGCGAGGTGCTCGATGAGAGCGGCCGTCCGTGCGTAGGACGGTCCGAGCGTTTCAGCCGCTGACGTGAAGCGCTGTCTGGCCGAACCAGACCATTCACTGGCACGCAAGCCGTCCGCTGTCCGCTCCAGTCGAGTTTGCTCGTCACGGAGCAGCTGGGCCCGTGCTTCGTGGTGCCGCGCGGTGGCCCTGATCGATGCCGGAGCGCCACGAGTCGGATCGGCCGTCATCCGGCTTCACTCGCGAGGGCAGCGTCGCGGCGCATGAACTCCTCGGCTGCCGAACGCACCCACTCGCCGATGGTGTCCGTCATCTCCGCTATTGCCTGCACAGATCGGTCGTGTGACGCGGACGTTTCGTCGTGAGCCGCTGCGACCGCGTCGCTCCCGAAGTCCGCCCGGGCTTCAGCAGCTCCCGTTGCTTCGTCCAGCGCTGCGCTGATCCCCTTGATGCTCGTGCTCGCTGCGTCCATGGCTGCGAGGTCGATGATGAGATTCCCCAATGTTGCCCCTCCACCCGGGACAATATCAGATGTCGGTCGCGCTCAGGTTGCCTGCTCTTCTGCTCGCAGTCGGCTCAGCGGCTTCGCGGTGCGCCACTCCGCACACCGACCCACAGCCCGTCCCGCGCCCGCGTCATCCCCACGTACAACTCCCGCCGGCCGCGCTCCCGCCGCTCCCGATCCGCCTCGGACGGCTCGCCCGTCACCGGATCCAGCAGCCGACGGTCGACGTGCGCCAGCAGCACCTGCTTGAACTCGAGCCCCTTCGCCCGCTTCACGGTGCCGACCCGCACGGCGTCAGAGATCCTGCCCGAGTACTCGTCGAGCATGATGACCGGGATCCCTGCCTCGCGCAGCACGCTCCGGACGTCGTCCGCATGCCGGTTCGTCGCCGTGAGGATCCCGACGTCGCCGTGCCGCGTCCCGATCAGCCGCAGGACCTCGCTCAGCCGCTCGACCATCGAGCGGTCGTGCTCGGCCCGGCTCGAGAACCGGTGGAACGCCGGCCCCGGCCCCGACCGCGAGATCGCCGACACCGTGTCACCGACACCATCCACACCCTCGATGTCGACGAACTGGTCGTCCGCCAACATCTCTTTCGCGAACTCGAGGATCTCGGCCGTGTTGCGGTGGTTCACGTCGAGCACGACACCGCGGCCGGACAGGCTGATGCCGACCTCGCCGAGGGTGTACCCGCCCGGGTAGATCGTCTGCTGGCCGTCCCCGATGAGCGTCAGCCCGTCCGCGCGATCCCCGACGAGGCGGTGCATCAGCGAGACCATCGCGCACGACAGGTCCTGCGCCTCGTCGACGATCACCGCGTCGTACCGCTCGAGCGGCACCGCCGCGACCGCGTCGCGCGCGAGCAGGACGATGTCCTCCCAGTCGTGTGCGCGCCGCTCACGCAGCCCGCGGGAGTATGCCTCGTAGAGGTCCCACACCGCCTGCCGCGTCTCCACGGGCAGCGCGTGCTTGCGCCCGACGCGCGCCAGGTCGGCGTACTGCTCGAAGCGCGTCAGGCCGCGGCCCTTGATGACGTGCTTGATCTCGTCCTCCCAGTAGGAGCGCGAGAAACGCGAGGACCGCAGTGGACTGGAGGCGCGGATCGCGTTCCAGGCGTCGTCGAACGCGAGTCGCGCCTCCCGTCCGGGCACGCGGAACGCGATCCCGCGTTCCTTGAGCAGGCGCGTGGCGAACGCGTGGACGCCCATGAAATCGACGCGACCGACCATGTCGGGCGCGAGGCGCTCGAGGAGCGACTCGAGGACCTTCGGCAGAGTCCCGATGTAGGTGGTGAAGAGGACGCGGCCGCCGGTCGAGCGTGCGAGGTAGGCGGCGCGGTGGAGGCCGACGACGGTCTTGCCGGTGCCGGCGGCACCGCGGATGCGCGCCGGTCCGTTGAAGCTGCAGCGGACGAGCTTCGCCTGGGCGGGGTCGAGGAAGGCCATCCAGTCCTCGATGGGTGCCTCGAGGACACCGTCGAGGAGCTGGTCCGTGAGCTCGTCGTCGAGCGTGGCGATCGTCGTCGCGGGCGCTGGCGTCAGCGCGGGGTCGCGGGGGAGGACGGCTGCGGGGACGACGATCTGCGGCGGTGTCGCTGCGTCCTCGCCGATCACGGGGAAGCGGGTGAGCATCGCGGCGAGGACCTCGTCGACGCGTGATGCGGAGAGCCGGGCGCCGCGCTTCGTGATGTGGCCGACGAGGTCGTGCGTGCCGATGACGTCGACGGAGGCGACGCGCGCGTGCATGCGCTTCTGGCCGGCGAGTGCTGCTACGGCGTGGACCTCACCGGGCGCGAGGCCGATGTCCGCGAGGGCGGCCTCGGTGATGTACGCGAGGTCGGCGAGGCGGGCGATGTCGTCGGTGACGTCCTGCTGGCCGCGGGTGATGCGGTCGCCGTGGACCGCGACCTCTCGCCAGGCCTTCGTGTCGACGATGAAGACGCCGGCGCGGCCGACGACGACCATGTCCACCTGGGCAGTGCGGCTGCCCGGCCAGCGGCGGTCGGCGAGGAGGTGGTAGCCGATGCCGGCGAGCGGGGCGAGGAGCCGGGCGGTCTCGCTCTCGGCGCGTTCGGCGATCTCGAAGCGGGCGGCGCGTTGTTCGGCGTCGTGTGCCTGGCGTCGCAGTTCTTGCGCGTGGCTGCGTTGGCGGTGTGCCGCGACCCCTGCGGATTCTCCGGCCATCGTCATGGTGTTGCCCCTCGACCTGCTTGTTGCGCGGACCACTCGTCGTCCCCGTGACGTGCGGTGCTGAACCTTCCTCGTGGATGCTGGGCTGACTCGGGAGCACCTGTTCTGGGGTGTTCGGGGAGGAGGCTTCCGCATCATTGATACGTTACACATCAACAGCACCTGGTTGCGGTTTTCCGCCGAAGTGCGGTGATGAGTGGGGGTCAGCGACGGCCAGTGTCGAGAAGCGCTCGGTTCTGTCCCTAGGATCTCGATGACGGAGGACGACACATGGACGTACGTGAAACCACCCTGCAGGAACTGCTGGGCGGACCCAAGCAGTACCTGGTGCCCCTCTACCAGCGGCCCTACGCGTGGGAGATGCGGCAGCGGAAGCGTCTGTGGAGCGACATCCTCGACCTCGCTGAGACGCGGCGGACCAACCCGAGTGCGACGCACTTCATGGGCTCGCTCGTGCTCTCGACCGGTGCGATCGTGCCGACCGGCATGGAGTTCCTCGTCGTCGATGGCCAGCAGCGACTGACAACATTGTCGATCCTGCTCTGCGCGCTCCGCGACTACCTCCGTGTGCACCAGACCAGTGAGCCGATGCTGGCCGAGAGCATCCACGAGCAGTACATCGCCGACCGCTTCAAGCCCGGCGACGCCCGCCTGAAGCTCTTGCCCACCCAGGCGGATCGCGATCCTTTCCGTGCTGTGGTCGATGGTGCAGTCGGCGCCGATTCCACGTCCGGGGTGGGCGACGCCTACTCGTTCTTCCGCCGCGAACTCGAACTCGCCGACGACCCGGACGACCCCCCACGACATCGAACGGATCCGCGAGGCCGTCCTCGGCGGTCTGAGCTTCGTGGCCATCACCGCTCGCGACGAAGACAACGTCTACCGAATCTTCGAGTCGCTCAACAACACGGGTCTCCGACTGACGCAGGGTGACCTCGTCCGCAACTACCTGTTCATGCGACTCGGGTCCCGTGGGGAGTCGGTGTACACGTCGTGGTGGCTCCCGATGCAGCGCCGGCTCAGCGTCAACGACCTCGAGCTGATCTTCTGGCTCGACGCCGTCGCAGACGAACCGCTGCTCAAGCAGGGCGACATCTACAGCTACCAGCAGGCGCGGCTTGCCAAGATGAACGACGAGCAGATCCTCACGGAGATCGAACGCTTTAGCCGCTTGTCCGAGCAGCTCGAGGTCATCCGGGAGCCTTCCCGCGAGCCTGACCCCGGTGTTCGCAAGCACCTGCAGCACCTGGCGGAGTGGGGATCGACGACCACCGTTCCGCTCACCCTTCGGCTCCTCGCACGGCGCGCCGCCGGCACCAGCAGCACGGAACAGGTCGCGGGCGCGCTCGCAGCCGTCGAGTCCTACATCGTTCGCCGGACCATCGGTGGGCGCTCAGGCCAGGGCCTCAACCGCACCATCCTGCAGGCGTGCGGCGTCCTTGATGATCGACCGGTCGACCATGTTCTCGTCGACTACTTTTCGACCGGGCGAAAGTACTTCTCGACCGACGACCAGATCCGCGACGCGGTCCGCACCCAGCCGTTCTACCTGCGTGGTCTGCGGACCCAGCAGAAGCTGATCCTGAAGTGGGTGCAGGAGGAACTCAACGCGAAGGAACCCGTTGACGTCGAGAAGTCGACGATCGAGCACATCTTGCCGCAGACGCTGACCCCGGAATGGCGTGCTGCGCTCGACGTTGACCTCGCAGACGACGAGACCGTCGACCTGGTGCACGAGCAGCTCGTGCACTCCCTGGGGAACCTGACGCTGACCGGCTACAACTCCGAGCTCAGCAACCGGCCCTTCCCCTCGAAGCAGGAGGATTTCCGGAAGAGCAGCTTCAGCGGCCTGAATCGGCTTGTCCTTGAAGCTTCGACGTGGGGACGCGCGGAGATCCTTGCTCGTGGTGAATGGTTCGCTGAACGGATCGTCGAGCAATGGGCTGGGCCGAACGAACGGCTGCAGTCGTCCGACACTGGACGCGACTGGTCGCTCGTGCACCAGGCGATCATGGCCATCCCCGCCGGCCACTGGTCGTCGTACGGTGACGTCGCTGCTCTCGTCGGCACGCACCCTGTCCCGCTCGGCGTCCATCTAGCGAGCCACGAGGTCATCGGGGCACACCGGGTGCTGCAGGGCGGCGGCACAATCTCGCCTGGGTTCCGTTGGCCGGATCCGTCCGATGAGCGTGATCCTCGGGCGGTGCTGGAAGAAGAAGGGCTGCGATTCTGGACCAACGGCGCTGCTGACGAAACTGCCCGGCTCTCGACCGCGGCGCTCGCCGAGCGGGTGGGTCTCGTCACCGACGGAGTCAACGGCACGGATGCGGTGTCAGACGGCATGTTCATGGGGCAGTTGTCGAGCGCGAACCCGCCGACGACCTTCCACGCCGTCTCCGAGCTCTTCGCCGCGTGGAAGGAGCTCGGCGGCACCGTCGAGTTCGGGTCGAACCGGGAGAGCAGCGCGTTCATGACGGCACCGCGTCGTTCCGAGGAGGGGCCGTCGCACTGGCCCTTCGCGATCTACCCGATCTCCGGAAGCGTCGAGGTGGTGTTCCAGCACCTACGAGTCCGCCCGCCGTTCGATGACCTCGCCCTGCGGCAAGAGTTCCGTAGCCGGCTCAACGCCGTGCCGGGGATCGACCTCGCCGCCACCAGGATCGACAAACGGCCGTCGTTCCCGATCGACGTGCTCAACGCGACCGCTGCCCGCGAGCAGGTCGTTGATGCGCTGCGGTGGTTTGTCGACCAGCTCAACCCCAACACACAGAACGCTGAAGGAGACACCGATGAGCGATGAGCTCCACGACGAACTGCACGAGGACGAGCCTCAGAACGGCGAGGCACCCTCGTCGGCGCTGGTCGAGTTCGAGGACGGTCTCGCCATCTTCTTCGGCACCGATGTCCCGGATGGACTCGAGGTCGTTCCGTTCTCGTTCATCGACGAGCCCACGCTGCGCGCAGTCTCGACGGCCGTCGGGAACGCCGTCGGCCTTGGAAGCGTCGGCGCGCAGGGCATCAATGCAGCGATGCAGGCTCAGGGACTTGTGCGCCTTGCACCTCAGACGCTCGAGGCGCTCAAGACGGCGACACCGATCGTGAAGGACGGCTGGAACCTCGGGACCCTCGCGAGCGGCGGCGGTTCATTCACAGCGTCAGTCCGCTGGCTCCCCGCCACTGCGGCGACGACTGCCTCGGTCCTCGCCTCGATGGGGCCCGCGATCACGTTGATGGTCATCCAGTTCCAGCTGAACCAGATCGCTGCCGTCGCCCAGCACAATCTGGAGCTGAGCTCGAAGGTGCTGCAGGTCGTGCGCCAGGGCCAGTGGTCCGCGGTGACCGGCCACTACGAGACCCTCATCCGCGAGCTGCGGCATGCCCGACGGATCGGGGAAGTAACCGACGCGGTCTTCGCTGAGGTGCGCGGCTACCAGGGTGAACTCACTTCGCAGTGGGATGGGAACAAGCATGCAGTTCAGCGATACGCCGACGAGCTCAAGAAGAAGATCGGGCACAAGGACCGCCAGCAGTACCTCGCCGACAACGGACAGGCGATCATCGCCGATGTCCAGGCGCTGCTGCTTTCGCAGACATCTTGGTTCGTCTACCAGTCTCTCCGCGCCGGCCACCTGTTGCGGAGTGCGAAGACGAACGAGGCAGACGCCAAGCTGCTCGACGGCTTGGTGACTGACGCCCGCTATCTGCATGAGCAGTCGCTTGCGCAGACGGACGAGCTGCTGGACCAACTTGCTCGTGAATTCGCGATCATCGCCGAACTGCCGGGCAGGCGGACGTTCAAGATCGGGGGTACCGCACGAGCGGCGAAGGAGTCGCACCTCATGGTGCGTGAGCTGCAGAATGCCCTCGGGCACATCCGCGGCATCGAGACGGCCCCTGACCTAGAGCCTCTTAAGCTTCCGTCCTTGCTGGTGTTCGAGGACGACGTTCCGGAGGAGCTCGTTCGGATCCTCCCGTTCCGCCTCCAGCCGGGGGAGCAGGTCCTCGCACTGGCTGACGTCTCGTTCGACCGGATCACTCTTCCTCGTCTGAGCGACGGTTGGGTTGCAGTTACCGACCGACGCCTGCTCCTGACCAAGCAGGACTCGTTGCGACGGGTTGGTGCGATCGACTCCGAGTTGAGCCTCGCGAACATCCGGTACGTCCGACGTTCGGACGCTCCGGAGCGGCCACCCGTCGCCGAGATCATCACCAAGGATGCGGACGTGACCCTCCGCTTTCCCGCCTGGGCGAAGGCGGGTGCAGTGCGCCGATCCGCGGCCGACTTCGGGGAATTGATCGCCAGCTTCATGAACCTGCCTGCGGAGGAGATCCCGGCGGTCAGCCTGCTCGAGATCGCCGCTTCAGAAGAAGGATTGCGCTCGGTGCGAAGCTGATCCGCATGGCTGCGCCGACCTGCTGACGCGACTCAACGCGCAGATCCAAGACCACGATGCGAAGGTCGGGCCGTCCTTCCTGATGCGCGATCTCGCCGGGACCGGTCTGCAGGACGTGTGGCGGTACGAGATCTTGCCGCTCCTGGCGGAGCACCACTACTGCGAAGGCGTCGACCTGGAGGCACGGTACGGCACGGCAACGTTGCGTCGGCAGACGACGCGCGCGTCGGCGGACGGGGCCGAAGGTGCTTCCGTCGACGATTGAGCGGCGGGAGGCGGACCAGTCGGTGGTGCACCGGCTGCCGCGCGCGGTGGCGGTCGGTCTTGCCTCGGCGAACATCGCGACCGTCGCGCCCACGCTCGGTGCTGACGAACACCGCGTGAGTGGTGTCCGGAAGGTCGGCGTCGTGCGGATCGCCGGGCACATGGTGTGGCTGAAGCCGAAGACTCCGGTGCGGCGGCTGTTCGCGATGCTCGGGTACGCCCGTGCCGGGAGTGCGATCTGGACCGGCGACGACTTCGGGTTCGAGGAGGACGATGACCTGGTGCCGGCGTTGGTGCACGCGTTCGTGCGTCAGGCCTCGCGGGCGTTGGCCGGGGGACCGCTCCGCGGGTACGTCACGCGCAAGGATGCGCTGCCGCTCGTGCGTGGCCGGTGGCGGATCGGCGACCAGGTGACGCGGCGGGGCGGGCAGCCGCTGCCGGTCGAGGTGTCGTTCGACGACTACGTCGAGGACATCACCGAGAACCAGGTACTGCTGACCGCAGCGACGCGGTTGTTGCGACTGCCGGGTGTGCCGGCGGACGTGCTCGGGGCGCTGCGGCGGATCGTGCGGGTGCTCGATTAAGTGTCGGTGATTGCCGTCGGGGCGCCGGTGCCGGTCGTCCGGCCGGATCGACGGAACGCGCGGTACTCGTCGGCGTTGGCTTTGGTGGCCTTCGTGTTGTCAGGGTCGTCGGTCGAGCAACGCGCCGGCGCGGTCGTCGCGTCGGGGTTCCTAATGGACATGTGGTCGGTGTTCGAGGACTTCGTGTCGGCTGCCCTGCGTGAGGCTTTCAGGCCGTACGGGGGAGTGCTGGTGTCGCAGTACAAATCGACGCTCGACGTCGAGGGGACGGTGAAGATCGCGCCGGACCTCGTGTGGCTCGTCGACGGGGAGGTGCGGGCGTGCATCGACGTGAAGTACAAGATCGAGAAGCACGGGCAGTACCCGAACGCGGATCTGTACCAGATGGCGGCGTTCTGTCGGCGGTTTGGGTTGGAGGAGGGATGGCTCGTGTACGCCGCAGGTTCCGGTTTCGCCGAGTCTGTGCGCATCGTCGAGGGGCCGAAGGTGGTGCGAACATTTGTGGCACTCGACGCGGGCGGAACTGGGCTCCTGGCACAGAGTAAACGCTTCGTGGCTCGCGTCGCGCGCTCGGTATGTCCTGTGCTCCCGCTACGGTGATCAAGCGGCCCAGGCCACCTCGAACCGACCGGCCAGCCGTAGGAGACATCACGATGGCACCGACTACCAAAGAGGCGCAGCGCGCCGAACTGCACAAGACGATCTGGCGGATCGCGAACGACCTTCGGGGGAGCGTCGACGGATGGGACTTCAAGTCCTACGTGCTCGGTATGCTGTTCTACCGCTTCATCTCCGAGAACCTCGCTGCGTACATCGACAAGGGTGAGCGCGAGGCGGGCGAAGCACACTTCGCTTACGCAGACCTGCTGGACGAGGCTGCTGAGCACGGCCGGCACGAGACGGTCTATGAGAAGGGCTTCTACATCCTTCCGTCAGAGCTGTTCCAGAACGTCCGTAAGCGCGCGCCGCAGGATCCAGACCTCAACGAGACGCTTGCGACCGTGTTCAAGAACATCGAAGGCTCGGCCCTCGGCACGGACAGCGAAGACGACCTCAAGGGGCTCTTCGACGACCTCGACGTCAACAGCAACAAGCTCGGCAACACCGTGGCCAAGCGCAACGAGAAGCTCGTGAAGCTCCTCGACGCCATCGGAGAGCTCCCTCTCGGCGACTTCGAGAACCACTCCATCGACCTATTCGGTGATGCGTACGAGTACCTGATGCAGATGTACGCATCGCAGGCAGGTAAATCTGGCGGCGAGTACTACACGCCACAGGAGGTGTCAGAGCTCCTCGCGAAGATCACGGTGGCCGGCAAGACGAGGGTGAACAAGGTCTACGACCCGGCGGCGGGCTCTGGGTCGCTGCTCCTCATGTTCGCCAAGGTCCTCGGCAAGGAGAATGTCGGCGCGTTCTACGGGCAGGAGATCAACCTGACGACCTACAACCTCGCTCGGATAAACATGTTCCTGCACGAACTGAACTACGAGCAATTCAGCATCGCGCACGGGGACACGCTCCTCGAACCAGCCCACTGGGACGACGAGCCGTTCGAGGCGATCGTCTCCAATCCGCCGTACTCGATCAAGTGGCCCGGCGACGCCGACGCCCTCCTCATCAATGATTCTCGATTCGCACCGGCCGGTGTGCTGGCTCCGAAGTCGAAGGCCGACCTCGCGTTCACAATGCACATCCTGTCGTGGCTCGCAGTAAACGGCACTGCTGCGATCGTCGAATTCCCTGGCGTGCTGTACCGCGGGGGAGCCGAGGCGAAGATCCGCAAGTACCTCATCGACAACAACTACGTCGACGCTGTGATCCAGCTGCCACCAGACCTGTTCTTCGGCACCACGATCGCGACCTGCATCATCGTGCTCAAGAAGTCGAAGACCGATAACTCGGTGCTCTTCCTCAACGCGTCGACCGAATTTAAGCGCAGCGGCAACAAGAACAAGCTCACGCCCGACAACCAGCGGACTATCCTCAGCGCATTCGAGGACCGCGCGGCCGTTGACCACTTCGCGATGCTCGTCTCTAACGAGGACATTGCCGCGAATGACTATAATATCGCGGTGTCGTCCTACGTCGACGCCGAAGACACTCGTGAGGTTGTCGACATCATCGAACTCAACGCAAAGATCGCCCGCATTGTCGCCCGCCAGGCCGAGCTGCGCACCTCGATCGACGAGATCGTTGCTGACTTGGAGGGCACGGCGTGAGTCGGGTTGAAGAGCTGATCAAAGAATTGTGCCCCGACGGAGTTTCCCGCCGGCCGCTTGGCTCTCTGGGGTCACGGAACAAGGGAACGGCGATGACTGCTGCAAAGATGAAGACCATTGGCGGCGGAGGGCCGATTCGTGTATTCGCAGCTGGCAATACGGTCGCGGACGTTGCGGAGGGCGCAGTGCCCGAAAAGGACGTAGTTCGCTCACCAAGCATCATCGTGAAGTCTCGTGGGCATATCGGTTTCACCTACTATGAGCAACCCTTCACACACAAAGCCGAGCTGTGGTCGTACACAATAGATCAGATCGACGTAGATCAGAAGTTCGTTTACTACTACTTGCTCACTCAGGTGAGCAAGCTCCAAGGATTGGCGCGAGCGACATCCGTCAAGCTGCCTCAGCTTGGAGTTCGAGACACAGACGCGTTGCCTGTTCCCGTGCCGCCTCTCGATGTGCAGCGAGAGATCGTGCAAGTATTGGACCACTTCGCGGAGCTGGTTGCGGAGTTGGAAGCGGAGTTGGAAGCCCGCCGCACACAGTATGACTACTACGCGGGTAAGCTACTGACGGTTGATCAGGATGTTCCTCGAGTGAGGTTCGGCAGCGTAGCAACGATCAGTCGTGGCGCTTCACCGCGCCCGATCCAGCAATTCCTGACGGACGATCCGGGCGGTGCACCTTGGATCAAGATCGGCGATGTTCCAGCAAACGGAAAATACATTACACGAACCGAACAGCGCGTTACCTCCGATGGTGCTGCAAAGTCGCGGCGAGTGATGCCCGGCGACTTCGTGCTTTCCAACTCAATGAGCTTCGGGCGTCCCTACATCTCAAAGATCGAGGGGTACATCCATGACGGCTGGCTCGCGATCGGCGGGTTCAACGATTCCTATGTTTCCGACTACCTTTACTACCTGCTTCGCTCGGCTCCGGTGCAGGAGGAGTTCAAGCGCCGTGCAGGCTCTGGCACTGTTCAGAACCTGAATGCTGAGATCGTGCGGTCAGTGGAGATCCCTCTGCCGTCTCGTGAAGTGCAAGAGCGAGTTGTTGCGCTTTTGGACCGCTTCGACGCGCTTGTGAATGACTCCAGTATCGGTCTTCCTGCCGAGCTCAACGCGCGTCGTCGTCAGTATGAGTATTATCTTGACAAACTACTGACCTTTGAGGAGGCCGACTAGATGACGCGCCGTCATGAGACGGTTGCGAGCCTGGCCGATGAAGTGTTGCAGGGCCTTTCTGGTTCGCGTAGTGCTCTGATTTACGCTCCAAACACAATTGGTAAGACTCGTTTAGCTCAGCACCTCAAGGAACGTGACCCAGAGGGCGTTGTCCTGTACAACTCTTTTGTTGAGGACGTGTTCACCTGGGACAACGAGCAAGTCGTGCTCAAGATGAACCCGGCGTCGGAGCTGCTAGATACTATCGCGACCCAAGGTCTTGATAGCACGATCATCGATAACTTCCGATCTTTCACCAGTGGCAAGATCGAACCGAAGATTGATTTTGAGAGTGGAGAGATTAATTTCGGCATACATACTGGTGATGACAGCTCGGCGGACGGAATCAAGATCTCCCGGGCTGAAGAGAGTATATTTGTCTGGAGTGTCTATTACTCCGTTCTGAGTGAGGCGATCGAGACACTTCGTGATAGTGCGGATTTGCGTTCTACGGCTGACTACGACCGGCTAGCGCTTGCGGTGATAGACGATCCCGTGTCATCTATGGATGATGTGAGAATCATATCGGTGGCGATTGCGCTGTCGGAGCTTATCAAGCGAGCATCCGAAATCGACTTGAAGTTTGTTGTTACTACTCATCACGCTCTCTTCTTCAATGTCCTGTTCAACTCGCTCCGGCGGAGGAGTGACCGGGCGTACGTTCTCGCGCGAGGGCCGGTCGGCGGGTGGACACTTGCCACGCAGTCTAAGGACTCACCTTTCAGCTATCACTTGAAAATCATCGAGGACATTCAAGGGGCAATCGCGTCGAATACCGTTGAACGAGCTCACTTCAATCAGTTTCGAGCACTGCTTGAGAAGACTGCCAACTTCTTGGGTCACACAGGTGGTTGGGGTAACTTGCTAGTCGGTCGAGATGCGGCCTTGATGACGAAGGTCCTTAACCTGTATAGTCATGACCGTTTCGCCGATATTGATTCGTCAGATGTGGCTGAAGAATATAAAGCTGCCTTTGAGAACGAATTCCAAGAGTTTCTGAAAGCGTTCAGATGGGCGGCCTCGGCATGAGCGATACCCCACGAAAGTATGACCCGATTACCGTCTCGTCGGAGAGTACGGTCGTTGCTGAGTATATTCCCGACGCTACGGCGTCTTCTTCGTATCAATCCGAGGCAGATCTCGAGCGAGAGCTTGTTTACCTACTGCAGTCGCAGGCGTACGAGTATCTGCCGATCACATCAGAGGCGCAGCTGATCGCGAACTTGCGCTCGCAGCTTGAGGCGTTGAACTCGACTACTTTCTCTGACGCGGAGTGGAAGCGGTTCTTCTCTGAGCGGATCGCAGGCGCGAACGATGGCATCGTCGACAAGACGGTGCGCATCAACGAGGATGCCGTCCAGCTCCTGAATCGCGACGACGGTTCGATCAAGAACGTCACGTTGATTGACAAGCAGAACATTCACAACAACCGACTGCAGGTCATCAACCAATACGAGGTCGGCGTCGGCGAAGGTGGCTCTGCCCGCTCGAACCGTTACGACGTCACCGTCCTCGTGAACGGCCTGCCGATGGTGCACATTGAACTTAAACGTCGCGGCGTCGACATTCGCGAAGCCTTCAATCAAATCGATCGCTACCAGCGCGACAGCTTCTGGGCGGGCTCTGGTCTCTTTGAGTATGTGCAACTGTTCGTGATCAGCAACGGGACGCTGACGAAGTACTACTCTAACACCACCCGGCGCCAGCACCTCAATGAGGCGGCCGGCTCGAAGCGGGTGCGCAAGACGTCGAACTCGTTCGAGTTCACCTCGTGGTGGGCCGACGCGCAGAACAAGCCGATCGCTGACCTGTCGGCGTTCGCGAAGACGTTCTTCGCGAGGCATTCCTTGCTGAACATCCTGACGAAGTACTGCGTGCTGACGGCGGACCGCATGCTGCTCGTGATGCGCCCATACCAGATCGTCGCGACCGAGAGGATCCTGCAGCGCATCGACGTCGCGACGAATTCCAAGACCCTCGGCAGCGTCGCCGCGGGCGGATACGTGTGGCACACCACCGGTTCCGGTAAGACCCTGACCTCATTCAAGGCTGCGCAGCTCGCCCGGAAGCTGCCAAGCGTCGGCAAGGTGCTCTTCGTTGTGGATCGCAAGGACCTCGACTACCAGACGATGCGCGAGTACGACCGCTTCGAGAAGGGCGCCGCGAACTCGAACACCTCGACGGCGGTGTTGAAGAAGCAGCTCGAAGACCCGAACGCACGGATCATCATCACGACGATCCAGAAGCTCTCGACGTTCATCGGCGCGAACAAGGACCACGAGATCTATGACGGCCACGTCGTGATCATCTTCGACGAGTGCCACCGGTCGCAGTTCGGCGACATGCACACTGCGATCACGAAGGCGTTCAAGCGCTACAACCTTTTTGGCTTCACCGGCACGCCGATCTTCGCGTCGAACTCCGGCCATGGCGGCAACCCGCAGCTGAAGACCACCGAGCAAGCGTTCGGCGAAAAGCTGCACACGTACACGATCGTCGACGCCATCACTGACAAGAACGTGTTGCCGTTCCGCATCGACTACGTCAACACCATCAAGGTCGGCAGCCCCGACGACAGCCAAGTCTCCGCGATCGACAAGGAGGGTGTGCTGCTCGATCCTCGGCGCATCTCTGACATCGTCCGGTACACGCGCGAGCACTTCGATCAGAAGACGAAGCGCGCCGACCACTACACGCTGGGCGAACGACGGGTGCGGGGTTTCAACGCCCTATTCGCGACCGCCTCGATCGGTGCGGCGCGTACCTACTACAACCACTTTCAGCTGCAGCAGGAGGGCTTGCCGTCAGACCAGCGCCTCAAGATCGGCCTGATCTACTCCTACGGCGCGAACGAGGCCGTCGAGGACGGTGCCCTCGACGAGGAAGGCTTCGATACCGGCTCGCTAACCATGGACGCTCGGTCCTTCCTCGACGACGCGATCCAGGACTACAACGAGCTCTACGGTACGTCCTTCGACACCACGGCCGACCGGTTCCAGAACTACTACAAGGACCTTTCGCTCAGGCTCAAGTCCCGCGAGATCGATCTCGTCATCGTCGTGAACATGTTCCTCACCGGCTTCGACGCCACGACGATGAACACGCTCTTCGTCGACAAGCACCTCCGCGCCCACGGCCTCATCCAGGCATACTCGCGCACGAACCGCATCCTGAACTCCGTCAAGACCTACGGCAACATCGTCAGTTTCCGCGACCTCGAGGACGAGACCAACGACGCCATCGCCCTCTTCGGTAACAAGGACGCCCGCGGCGTCGTGCTGCTCAAGCCTTACGTCGAGTACTACAACGACTACGCCGACAAGGTCACCGAGCTGCTGAACGCCTTCCCGCTGGGCGATCAGATCATCGGCGAGGCCGCGCAGAAGCAGTTCATCCAGCTCTTCGGCACGATCCTGCGCCTACAGAACATACTCACTTCCTTTGACGAGTTCGACGGCTCTGCCTTGCTCACCGATCGTCAGGGCCAGGACTACCGCAGCGTCTACCTTGACCTCTATGCCGAGTTCCGCAAAGAGAAGGGCGCCGACAAGGAGCAGATCAACGACGACGTCGTCTTCGAGATCGAGCTGATCAAGCAGGTCGAGATCAACGTCGACTACATCCTCATGCTCGTGCAGAAGTACCGCGACGAGCGCGGGGATGGCGACGACAAGGAGATCCGTGCGAAGATCACTCGTGCCGTCGACGCCAGCCCGACTCTGCGCAACAAGAAGGACCTCATCGAGGACTTCGTCGACTCGCTCTCCGTGGACGGCGAGATCGACAAGGAATGGCGGTCCTTCATCGCCGCCAGGCGCGAGGCCGAGCTCGAGACGATCATCATCGACGAGCAGCTGCGACCCGACGAGACTCGCGTCTTCATCGACGCAGCCTTCCGCGACGGACAGATTCGCACCAGCGGTACCGCGATCACCAAGGTATTGCCGCCGGTGTCACGGTTCTCTGCAGACGGCGGCCACGGTGAGAAGAAGCAGCGTGTGATTCGACTGCTCGACGCCTTCTTCGATCGCTTCTTCGGCCTCAGCTCCAAAAACGGAGAGTGGGGGGTGTGAGCCGGCGGGCGTTCAGCGGCAGACGCCGACCCATAGCCCGTACCGCGCCCGCGTCATCCCCACGTACAACTTCCGGCGCTCGAGCTCCCGCCGCTCCCGCTCGGCTTCACTCATCGATGCACGTGCATCGGCGAGCAACCGCCCCCGAACGTGCGCGAGCAGCACCTGCTTGAACTCGTGCCCCTTCGACCGCTTGACGGTGCCGACCTTGACCGCGTCGACCGGCTTTCCGTCGTAGTCCTGAGCGACACGAAGCGCACGCCCGCTGGGCGGAGCACGGTCATGACGTCGTCCGCCTGCCGGTTCGTCACGGTCAGGATCGTGACGTCACCGCGCGAGGTTCCGACGAGTAGCAGCACCTCGTTCACACGAGCGAGCATCGTGGTCGGCGCGTCCGGCAGCGCAGTGGACGACGGCCGCGGGCTCGTTTGGCGTGACGGCGGATACGGCGTCGCCAGTGCCGTCCACGCCTCCGATGTCTGTGAACGGGTCCGCTGCGACCATCTGCTTCGCGAAGTCGAGGATCTCTGCCGTGTTCCGGTGGTTCACGTCGAGCACGACACCGCGTCCCTCGAGGTAAATCCCGACCTCGCCGAGTGTGTAGCCGCCCCGGTACATCGTCTGCTGTCCGTCGCCGATCAGCGTCAGCCCGTCCGATCGATTCCCGACGAGCGAGTGCAGCAACGACACCATCACGCAGGACAGGTCCTGAGCCTCGTCGAGGATGACCGCGTCGTAGCCTACGAGCGGTCGCTCGTGGAACGCGTCGCGGGTGAGCAGGACGACGTCCTTCCAGTCGGTGAGGCCGCGCTTCAATAGGCCGCGCGCGGGGGATCTCTAGGTCCTGACGATCGGCCAGGTCGTCGAGGCGAAGAGGTCGACCGCGCGGGCGTACGTCCGAACCGCGATCGGGCAGGCGCTCGACTACGCGGCGGTCGCGAGGCGTCACGGTCTGGCGGTGACCCCGGCTGTCCTCCTGCCTTCCGAGCCCCAACCCTCAATGTTGGAGCTGGGCACCTCGATCGGGATCACCGTGTGGTGGCCGATCTCGAGCGGTGACTTTCGGGAGGACAGGCCGTAATCGCGGCTCTGCTCAGGATCCTCACTGTGGGCAGATCTGACTTGGCCCAACCGAGCGAGTCGAGTTCGGCGGGGAGGACCCAGCGCAACTCGTCGTGGTCCGTGCTCGACGTCAGTCCGTCCGCGGCCCAGGCGACTCTGAAGGTGGCGAGGTCGATGTCAACGTTGCCGACACGGGTGAGGGAGCGGTCGATCGGTTCGCCAACGACGACGTCAAGACCGAGGTCTTCGTGGAGCTCGCGTCGCAGGGCTTCCGCAGCGAGCTCTCCCGGCTCGACCTTCCCGCCGGGGAACTCCCATTGGCCCGCCGCTGGTCGATTAGGTGCCCTTCGACATGTGAGTACGCGACCGTCAGGCCGAGTGAGTACGCCGGCCACGACCTCGATCACGCGTTCCATCCTGCCTGAGAAGCTCGGCGCGGCACGAGCGATTGCACTCCATTGATCCAGGGCGTGCTCGATGGAGGCGGCTGCATCCTCGGGACGTTCGTGCTCCCAGAACCGGAACACCCGCCAGCCTTCCGACACCAAGATCGCCTGATTCTGTGCGTCCCGCTGACGATTGGCGAGCAACTTCCGACGCCACAGCTCGGCGTTCGCCTTCGGTAAGTGGGCGTGCTCCTCGCAGAAGTGCCAGAAGCACCCGTCGACGAAGACAGCGATCCGTGCACGTGGGAACACGAGGTCGGGCCGAACGTGGCACCGACTGCTCATGGGCCGGTCGACGAAGAACCGTCGCCCTCGGCGGTGCAGCTCCCGACGCAGGGCGAGTTCGGGCGCTGTGTCTCGCCGACCGAGGCGGCCCACGTGCCGCCGACGGGCGTCGTCTGCTTCCCAGGTCTCCATGCTCCGATCCTCGCCTGACGACCGCTCGGGCGAGGATCCCAGCTATGTTCTGTGAACGGATACGCGGTGGATCGCGATGTGGAGGAACGGGCGATCAGCGCGAGTCGGCCGCGGTCGCTCCGACCGGCGAGACCGGCACGTCGAGGGGCGCATCCGGAGCAACCCGTTCGCCGGACGGCACTGACGACTGCGCCTCGAGGTCGGCCCGCACCGACGCTGACACCCCGAACAACGACGTCGCCACGAATCCCACAACGTACGCCACCACGAGCCCCGACCCGTACCCGAGCAACGCCCAACCGTAGCCAGAGGATCCGTTCAACAGCGGGATGAGCGACAGGTCTGACGCCCCGATGGCGATCGCCCCGACGGAGTGCCCGAGCTGGTCGAACAGCCCGACGACCCCGCCACCGAACGCCCCACCGATGCACGCGGTGATGAACGGCCGCCCGAGGGGGAGCGTCACACCGTAGATCAGCGGCTCACCGACCCCGAGGAACCCTGCCGGCAGCGCCCCACGGATCGTCCGCACGAGCGAGGCGTTCGACCGGAACCGTACCCACAGCGCGATGCACGCACCGATCTGCCCGGCACCGCCCATCGCCAGCACGGGCAGCAGCACGGTCCACCCGGTCTGCTCGATCAGCGTGGCGTGGATCGGGATGAGCCCCTGGTGCATGCCGGTCATGACGAGCGGCAGGAAGAGCCCGCCGAGGATGAACCCGGCGAACGCCCCACCGTTCGCGAGCAGCCAGGTCGCAGCAGTACCGATCGCGATCGAGACGACACCGGCGACGGACATCAGGATGCCGAGCGTCACGGAGCCGGCGACGAGGACGGTGACGGTCGGCACGACGATGAGCGCGATGACGTCCGGGGTGACCTTCCGCATGAAGCGCTCGACGTAGGCCGCGAGGATGCCGCCGGCCAGTGCTCCGAGCACACCGCCCTGCCCGGGAGCGAGGGTCTCGCCGAACACGGTCACGTTCGCGACACCGGCCGCGACGATGATGCCGCCGACCGCACCACCGAGGACGGGCGTCCCGCCGAACTCCTTCGCAGCGTTCATCCCGACGAACACAGCGAGCAGCGACAGGAACCCGCTGGACAGCACGCCGAGGAACGGCGTCACCCCGGGCAGCCACCCGAGGTTCGTCAGGATCCCGTTGATCCCGGCGATGAGCCCGCAGGCGATCAGCGCGGGGATGAGCGGGATGAAGATGGCGGCGACGCGACGGATGGCGCGCATGGTGCGGCCGTCGGAACGGGCACGGGCGGATGCCTTGATCGACGCGCCCCGCGCCGCCAGCTCCTCGGGCGACACCGAAGCCGAGGACGCACCCGGAACAGGAGCAGCACGCAACGACTCGAGCGAATCAGCCACGCGGTCGACCAACCCCGGCCCGAGCACGATCTGCAGGTTCGAGCCGGCCGCGATGGCGGCCATGACGCCCTCGGTGGCCTGGAGAGCGGGCAGATCAACAGAGGAAGGAGAAGCCACCTCGACCCGCAACCGGGTCATGCAGTTCTCGACGTCGGCGATGTTCGAGGACCCACCGACGGTGTCGAGGATCTGTTGTGCGAGTTGCTGTGCAACGGTCATTGATGGTGCTCCTCGGGGAAGGAAGGACGAACGAGAGAGATCAGGAAAGAATGGCGCGCAAGGAACCGTCAGCAGCAGCGAGCCGAGAACGGACGACGGACGCCGACGACCCGGTGAGGATCATCGCGATGGCCGTCTTGACCTCGCCGCCGGCGGCATCGAGAGCGGCGGCGACGTCAGCGGAAGCAGCTCCGGTCACGTCCTGCACGAGCGAGAACGACCGGGCGACGAGCTTCTCGTTCGTCGCCCGCACGTCGACCATGCGGTTGCCGTACGTCTTGTTGCTGCGCACCATCGCCAGCGTGGTGAGCATGTTGAGGACGAGCTTCTGCGCGGTCCCCGCCTTCAGACGGGTGGATCCGGCGATGAACTCGGGACCGACGACGACGTCGATGGCGATGTCGGCCTCCCGCCCCGCGGCCGAGTCGGGATTGCACGCGACGGAGACGGACAGGGCGGACCTGCGCCGCGCCTCCAGGACGGCCGCGATGACGTAGGGCGTCCTGCCGGACGCGCTGATCCCGACGACCACGTCGTCGGCCGACAGGCCGAGCGCGTCGAGGTCGCGGACGGCGGCTGCTTCGTCGTCCTCGGCGCCCTCGACGGCGGTTGTGAGGGCGACGTCGCCGCCGGCGATGACGCCGACGACCTGCGAGGGATCGGTGCCGAAGGTGGGTGGGCACTCGCTGGCGTCGAGGACGCCGAGCCGGCCCGGTGTGCCGGCGCCGACGTAGATCAGGCGGCCGCCGCGTCGGAAGGCTGCGGCGATCGAGTCGGCGGCGAGGGCGATGGCCGGGAGGCACGGCTCGAGTGCCGCGGGCACGCTGCGGTCGAGCGCGTTCATGCGTTGGGCAGCTTCGAGGGTGGAGACGAGGTCGATGTCGTCAAGGGACGAGTCGGTTGCCTCGGTCGCGAGGTGCCGCAGCTCGTCGCGCAGGTCGTGGTGGTGCATGGTGCTCGATTCAGGGACGGTGGTGCGTGCGGACCGCGCGGCGGCTGCGTGCGAGGAGCGTGCGGGAGCGGTCGTCGGTGCGCTGGGCGACGACGATGAACAGGGCGTCGACGATGGCGAGCTGGCTCATCCGGCTGCCCATCGCGGCGGGGCGCAGGTCGCTCTCGGCACCGGCGACGCCGAGCAGCACGTGGTCGGCGTGGTGGGTCAGCGGCGAGGTGGCGTGGCCGGTGATCGCGACGACGGTGGCCTCGTGCATCTTGGCCTCGGTGGCGACCTCGAGCGCCTCGACCGTGGTGCCGGAGTGGCTCGTGATCACGAGGACGTCCTTCGGGCCGAGGACGCTCGCGAGGGTCAGGGCGTTGTGCGGATCGTCCGCGATCGAGCTTGCGATGCCGATGCGTTCGAGTTTCAGGTGCAGGTCGCGGGCGACGATGCCGCTCGCGCCGACGCCGTACGGGACGACCCGTCGGGCCTCGCTGATGCGGACCGCGGCGGCTTCGAGTGCGATCGGGTCGAGCGTGGCACGGGTGTCGCTCATCACGGCCCGGACGTCCTCGGTGACCTTCGCGATCACGGTGGCGACGTCGTCGTCGACGCTGACGCCCGCGTGGATCTCGGTCTCGCGTCGTTCGTGGATGCCCCGCTCGACGGCACGGGTCATGCTGCGCTGCAGTGCGGCGAAGTTCGAGAACCCGAGGTGTTGGGCGAAGCGCGAAACAGTTGCGGGGGAGGCCCCGGCGCGGGCCGCGAGCTCGGCGGCGCTCGTGGTGGCCGCGGCGCCGGGGTCGTCGAGGACGGCGTCGGCGATGGCGCGCATGCTCGTCGGCATGCTCGCGGACTGGGTCCGGACGAGGGCGAACGCGTCGGCGCGGTCGATGCGGTCGGCGATGATCATGCGCTCCATGAAAGCGCATTGCACCGACAGTCGCCAGTGCTGCAAGGTACTTTCGTGTTTCTTCGGCGCGGCGGTGGCTGGTTGCACGACTGACATATCAGGCTATGCTGGCTGGGCGTTGATGCGTGAAGGGGGCAACGTTGGGGGACTTGACGGTCGATGCGTCGGCGATGCACTCGGTGGCGTCGAAGGCGAAGAACGCGGCGGCGGAGTTCGGTTCCGAGCGTGCGCTGTCCGGGGCAGACGGCGGGTGTTTCGGGTCCGACGTCGTGGCGTCGGCGTTCGCGTCGTCGGCACGGGCGCAGGACGCGATGGTCCGCTCGCTCGGTGATGACGCGGACACGCTGAGTCAGTTCGTGCAGGACGCTGCTTCGGAGATGGAGCAGGCGGACGCGGGTCTGGCGGCGAGGCTGCGATGACCGCCGATCCGACAGCGGGTGACCCGGACGGGATCCGTCGGCTTGCGCGCTTGCACACGCAGCACGCCGACGCGGTCCGTGCGGGGGCTCGACACGTGGTGGACGCTGCTGCGTCGGCGCAGTCGGGTTGGACCGGGAAGGCGCAGGAGCGGTTCGTCTCGGTGGCGGCGACGGTGCCGGCGAGTGCGCAGCGCATCGCGGCGCGACTCGACGAGGCCGCGTCGGCCTTGGACACGTACGCGAGCGAGGTTCAGCGGATCCAGGACGAGGCACACCGCGTGCAGACCGCTCAGCAGGCCGCGGCCGATGACGTTGCGGCGAACGCCAGCGCGATCCGCGGGGCCACTGCGACGGCGCAGAGCGCGGACGCGGTTGAGTCGGACGCGGCGAAACTCCAGCAGTTGCAGAACGGAGCGGCGAGTCTCGCCGGGCTGCAGGGACGGTTGTCGGCGCAGTGGGACGAGTTGGTGGCGCGGCGCGACGCTGCCGATCGACAGGTTGCCTCGGCTCTGGAAGCACCGGAGGTCGTCGGCAAGCTGCAGTCCGCTGCTGCCGTGGCGAAGATGAGTGACGGGCAATTCCTCACGTGGCTCGGCTCGCTCGACAAGGAGTCGATCGCCGCGTTGCAGGACGATCCGACGATTGCTGCACGCTTGGCGCGCATGGACGCGAAGGACGTGGCGGCGTGGTGGACGGCGATGTCCGGTCCGGACGGTGCGCACTCCGCTGAGCAGGATGCGTTCGTCGCGGCGATCCCGGCGGCGCTCGGGAACCTGAACGGCGTCGCCTACTGGGCGAGGGCGCGTGCGAACTCGAGCGTGCTCGCGGACAAGCTGTCCGAAGCGAAGCAGAAGACGTCGTACTGGGAGAAGCAGTTGAAGAGCGCTTCGAGCCCCGCGGCTGCGGCTGCTGCGAGAGCACAGCTCCAGACCTGGCAGCGGCAGCGCGACGGGTACCAGAACATCCAGACAGCGTCGAAGAAGAAGCCTGTCTCGCTCATCTCGCTCGTCGATGATCGGCCCCCGTTGGCTCAGATCGTCTCGGGCGACATGGACAAGGCGACGCATGTGACCTACATCGTGCCCGGAATGAACACGGCGACCTACCAGGACGGCACCGTGAGTAACTATGCGGCGATCGCCAGCGGCTTGCGCAGCCGCCAGGCCGCGGTGAGCAATGCACTGCCCGCCGACGTCGCGGTGGTCTCGTGGATCGGCTACCACGGGCCCATGGCAGATGACCTGTCGTTCGCATCAGTCGTGGCGAACGGTCGAGCCCACACGGGTGCTGACGCCCTCGCCGCCGACTTGAACGGCTTCGATGCGGTCCGTGCAGCCTCCGGGAACGACGCGGACTTGTCTGTCGTCGCGCACTCGTACGGCACGAACGTGGCGACCATAGCGCTGACGGAGACCCACGCTGACCACGTCGTGCTCCTCGGGTCCGCCGGCGTCACGGACGTCGCGCCGAACGCCGACGCGCTGCAGGTGTCGAAAGGTGAAGTGTTCGCGAGCCAGGGAGCGAAAGACGGATGGGCGATCACCGGGCAGAACCTGTCAGGCCGGCAGGATCCCACGGACCCGACGTGGGGAGCCCATGATTTCAGCTCGGAGACGCAAGGGTCCGGTGCTGACACGCTCCACGGCGTCACCCATCACGGCCCGTACGACGGCCGCGATGGGAACGATCAAGGGCAGTACTCGTACTTCGACAACAACACGACCGCGCAGTACAACACCGCGAAGGCGACGATGGGTCTGGGTGATCAGATTCCCGAAGACGGTGCCCCATTCGATCGAATGCGGCAGCAGACGAAGGACAATTGGTTCATGTACCACTGGCAGACAGGACTCACCGGTGACCCCACGCTGTAGGCGCTTGACACTGATGGGCGCGATCGCCACCTCCGCAGTGCTCCTATTGACCGCATGCTCCGACACTGGTCCGCATGCTCCTGCCAGTAAGGACTCCTCGATGACCCCCGAACAGTCCCACGAGAACGTGATGAGCATCTTCCGAGCCGTGAAGTCGGTGGTCGGAGAGGAGGGTTGGGACGAGGGAACAGTGTCGGAATGGAACGACTGTTCGTCAAACGGCGATGACGGTGCTCAGTTCACGCTCACGGCCATCCGGAAGCATCCGTTGCCCTCGGCACCCGATGAGGTGACCCGAGATGTCGCCAAGGCATTGCAGGCAGACGTGGGGTTGGACGGTGTTCCGGTGCAGCATGACGACACGCTGCGTCCTCCGCGCACGGTCGTGTCCTACCCCAACGGCTACAACGGCGGGACCGCCGCGGACGGGTTCGGCGTGGAGTTCCAGTCAGGCACAGACTTCGCCAGCCTCCTCGTGTGGGGACATTGCGTACCCGGGGAAGTGCCGGACCTCGGTACCCAGCTGAATCCGCGCCCCACCGATCTCCCGTAGTGCAACTCGGCGCAGTGGTCAGGCGCAGATCACCGATGGGCGGACCTCGGCGCTTGGCCGCGCTCGCAGGAACAGTCGTCGTCGCCACCTTCGTCGCGTCGTGCGGTGCGGGCCGCCCGCACGATCCCGCCAGCGTTGACGCGACGATGAACATCGAAGAATCCCACCAAGACGTTCTCAAGGTCGTCGCCGCGGTCCAGGGCGTCGTCGGGACGGATGGTTGGGCTGACGACGATGCGGGCTGGAACATCTGCAGCAGTGGCGGGACTGCCGCTGCGCAGTACACGTACGCAACGACGCGCAAGCTTCCATTGCCTGGTACTCCTGACGACGTCGCGGGGAAGGTCGCGCAAGCACTGGACGCGATCGGCTACGAAGGAGCGCGCGTGCAGCACGAAACGACGCTGACACCAAAACGCACGGTGATCGGGTACCCGAACGGCTACAACGGAGGTACTGCACCGGACAAGTTCGGTATTCAGTTCGGGGTCAACGACGGATACGCCGACCTCTCGGTGTACGGACACTGCGTGCCCGGCAACGTGCCGAAGCTCGGCAGCTCCTTGAATCCTCGACCTACCGACCTCCCGTGATGCGGCTCACCACCCCACGCCGACGCGGCGTTCGTTACGAAGCTCGGGCAGTCCCCGTGCGGCGCCGTGTGTCGGAGATCCAACATCGTGGCCGAGGCGCTTTCGGGCTCGCGATCGCGATCTCTGCGGCTCTCGTCGTGACCAGCTGTTCGGGCGCGGACCCGTTCGCCGAGGCGACCAAAGACTCGACAATGACCCCGCAACAGGCTCATCGGAACGTCAACGACGTGTTCGACACGATCAAGGGCGTGGTGGGTGAGGACGGATGGGACGACGACTTCGAGTCGTCATGGGATTCCTGCCCGGCACCGTCCGGCACCTCGCAGTTCAGCTTGTATGCAGCGCGCCGGTTGCCCCTGAGCGACTCACCCGATGCGGTGACGAAGCGGGTCGCCGCTGCGCTCGAAGCCTCCGGCTACGACGATGTGCGTGTCCAGCACGACACGACTCTGCAGCCACCGAGGACCGTGATCGGGTATCCGAACGGGTACAACGGCGGCACCGCGCACGACGGATTCGGAATTCAGTTCCAGTCCGGCACTGACTACGCGGCGACGATCATCTCCGGCCACTGCATCCCCGGCGAGCCGCCGAAGCTCGGAACCCCGCTGAACCCGAGTCCCACGGATGTGCCGTAGTGCGATACACCGCTGCGAGCCTTCGGAAGAGTCGGTGGGTCGCGGGTGCGTTCAGCGCACTCGTCGCGATCCTCATCACCGGCTGCTCCGACACGGAACCTCACGCCCCAGCGAGCAAGGACTCATCCATGACGGTGCAGGAGTCACATCAGAATGTGCTCGACATCTTCGCCGCGATCACGTCGGTCGTCGGAGAGGACGGTTGGGCCGAGGGGACCGAGTCTGAATGGAACGGCTGCTCCTCGCAGAGCGGAGCGGGCGCGCAATTCATGCTCACCGCGATCCGGAACCAGCCGCTCCCTGGCACGCCGGAGGATCTGACGAAGCAGGTCGCACAGACGCTCGAATCGAAGCTGGGCATGAAGGGCATCCGAGTCCAGCACGATGAGACGCTGTCGCCTCGCCGGACGGTCATCGGGTATCCGAACGGCTACAACGGCGGGACCGCTGCCGATGGGTACGGGCTGCAGTTCCAGACCGATCCTGGTTTCGTCGGCGTCATCATCTACGGGCACTGCGTACCCGGGGGCCCGCCCAAGCTCGGGACGCCGTTGAACCCCCGCCCTGCCGATCTCTGGCAGGAGCGGGCGTCGGTTCACGTTCGAGTGGCAGACAGGACGGACCGGTGAATCGAGATACTCGTCGTTGGCTTCCGACAACGACCGTGGTCGGGATCGCCGCGCTGCTCATCAGCGGCTGCGCGGGAACGGGTCCGCACACACCTGCTGAGAAGGACTCTTCCATGACGGTCGCACAGTCCCACCGAGACGTGCTGAACATCTTCGCGGCGGTTCAGTCCGTCGTCGAGAAGGACGGCTGGAGCGATGAGCAGCCAGCCTGGTTGATCTGCGGAAGCGGTGGCCATGATGCGGCTCAGTACACGTACTCGGCCACTCGCAAACTGCCTCTCCCCACCACTCCGGACGAGCTGACGAAGCGTGTCGCCGACGCTCTCGACACGATCGGCTACGGCGGAGCTCGGGTGGAGCACGATGACACGCTCACGCCGCCGCGACCGGTCATCGCGTACCCGAACGGCTACAACAGGGGAGCGGCTGCTGACGGCTTCCTCGTGGAGTTCCAGGCCTTCGATTCCTACGCGGATGTGTCGATCACGGGACATTGCGTCAGCGGAAAGGCTCCGAAGTTCGGGACGCCGTTGAACCCTCGACCGACCGATCTCCCGTAGGAGCATGAGTCGACGAATGAACGAGCGGCAGAGAGGACTCACCGGTGACCACACGCCGTAGACGCTTGGCCGCGATGGCCGCGATACTGGCGTTCAGCGTGCTCCTCTTGACCGCATGTTCCGACACCGGTCCCCATGCTCCTTCCAGCAGGGACTCGTCCATGACCCCCGAGCAATCACTCAAGAACGTGTTGGACATCTTCGAAGCGGTGAAGTCGGTCGTCGGCGAAGACGGCTGGGAGGCGGGAACGCAGTCGAATTGGCTCGGCTGTTCATCGAACGGTGACGACGCCGCACAGTTCTCGCTCGTCGCCATCCGGAAGCATCCGCTGCCCGCAGCACCCGACGAGGTGACTCGAGATGTCGCGAAGGCCTTGCAGACCGACGTGGGGTTGGGCGGCGTTCCCGTGCAGCACGACGACACCCTTCGTCCGCCACGGACGGTCGTGTCGTACCCCAACGGCTACAACGGTGGGACTGCTGCGGACGGGTTCGGCGTGGAGTTCCAGTCCGGGACGGACTTCGCCAGCCTCATCGTGTGGGGACATTGCGTGCCAGGGGAAGTGCCGGACCTCGGCACCCCTCTGAATCCGCGCCCCACCGATCTCCCGTAGTGCAGCTCGCCGGAGCCGTCGCACGTTCGTGAGCAGAAATGGTCGGTTCGCAATCGAGAACGCGACCACTTCTGCTCACCAAGCGGACGGCCTCAGGCGCGCCGGTACCGCGTCGCCGGCTTGCCCGGCCCGACGGCCGCGCGCGACCCCGTGTCGACGAGCAGCGGCAGCATCGCCCGGCGTACGAAGCTCGCAAGGAGGCCACCCCGAACGCCACGATGTCGTCGTGCCCTGCACGGGTGGCCGAGCCTGCGTGCGGACGACCTGGTCGCGCTGAGCGAGCAGGCGCTCGCGACGCACTGAGCCGTCGCGCGCTCGAGCGGTGGCGGGGGAGGATGTCGTGGGGGGATCCTCCGCCGTCGCCGACGAGGCGGGGGCGAGCCGCGCCTCCAGTCCGTCTGTTCAGAGCGCGCTGCGCGCCCGCTCCACCGCTTCGATGAAGCGAGGGATGCCCCACAGCAGGAAGGTCGGCTCGATCCCGGTCCGCAGGGTGAGCCGGACCTTCTTGCGCAGGCCGCTCGACACGTCGTCGAGTCGGGCGATCTCGTCGCCGGGGATCCCGAAGTCGGAGCGGGCGAAGTTGAGCGGGTGGGCGGTGAACCAGAGGACCTCGGGCGTGAGGGTGAGGCGCCCGCCGACCTCGATCCGACGGCTCGGGCGGGAACTGGTCGGGGGCGCGTAGCCGGGGATGATGTCGGACGCGCCGGAGTTCTCGTCGTCAGCGAGGTAGGTCGCGATCTTCTTGAGCAGGACCGTGGAGGCGTCGGTGTACGCCACGGCTACGCCTCCGCGGTCGTGCTGTCGGCGGTCGGGCGCGCTGGTGCAGTGTGTTCCCCCATGCGGTCAGCCTACGAGACCGGTGCGGGGAGGCCGGGAGGCGCGGATCACCTCGACGACGCGACGTGCGTCGCGTGGGTGGGTCGCGCCTCCTGGCCCGTGATCAGGCGGCCGTGCGCTGGCGGAAGACGCCCGCGCGGACCAGCCACACGTAGAGGAGGCAGCCGATGCAGACGTCGAAGACGGCGTTCAGGAACGCGGCGACGAGCGCGATCGCGGCGCCCACCGTGGCGGCGTACGGGACGCCGACGAACGCGAGGACGAGGGCGAGGGCGGTGATGACGAGGCCGACCTGCTGGGCGAAGGTCGGGGGCTCCGGGGCCTCGAGTTCGGCGGGCGGAGCGAGTCTCGGGCGGACGAACCGGCGGAACAGGGCGCCGTACGGGTGGCGGCGGATGCCGGCGATGCCGCCGATCGCGAAGAGGACGACGATCGCGGCGAGCAGCACGATGCCGGCCGCCCACGTCGCGGGGATCAGGCTGAGGACGATCGTCGCCGCGAGGAGGACGGTCGTGATGGCGGCGCCGAACCTGGGGGAACGGGGATCGATGCCGCGGGCGGGGTCGTTCGTGGCGGTCATGGGGACTCGTCTCCGGGGGTCGGTGCTGCTGCTGTCAGGACGGTGTCGAGGGCTGCGGTGAGCTCGGCCGGTCGGGGCGGACCGCCGAACCGGGTGTGCACGGCGTGGCTCCGGTCGAGGAGCAGGACCGTGGGGGTCTGCATGACGGCGAAGCGGCGGGCGAGCTCGGGGCGCTCGGCGAGGTCGATCTCGAGGCGGGTGACGCCAGGGTTGGCGGCGGCGACGGCGTCGAGCTGACGACGGGTGGCCGGGCAGCGGGCGCACGTCGGCGTGGAGAACTGGACGAGGGTCGCGTCGGTGCCGAACGCCTCGGAGGGGGCGAGGTCGGCGGTGGCCGGGTCCGTGGCGGTGGTGTGTGGGTCACGCGGCTGCGTCCGGCGGGCTCGACCGGTCCGCGAGCGCAGCAGCAGGCCGAGGACCGTGGCGAGTGCGAGGACTCCCACGAGGACGGCGACGGCCGAGGCGACGGTCATGCCGTGACGGTACGTCCTCCGGTGGCCGTCGGGCACCGAGATGACCGCGTGTGACGGGCCGCGGCGCGTGGGCGGCGTCTGCTTCGGTCGGGTCAGGCGCGGGGCGTCGGCAGCAGTCGGGCGAGGATGCCCTGCAGGACCAGGAGGAGCACCCAGTACAGGCCGACCGATGGGAAGATGATCGAGAGGACGAGCGCGAGGGCGAGCAGCACGGCGGCGATCGGACCCTTCCGCCAGTCGCCCAACGGCGAGGACAGCAGCTCCGGGGAGCGGCGGAGCTCCCACTCGATCGCGGTCAGCGTGAGGCTCGTCACGACCATGCTGCCCAGGTACAGGGCGTGTGCGACCCGGTCGCCCTCGACCTCGGTGTTGAGCAGGTTCGCGGCGAAGGGCAGGAACGCGATGCTCACGAGCCACACGAAGTTGAGCCGCATCACACGGAGGTTGTACGACCGCACATGCTCGAACACCTGGTGGTGGAGCGTCCAGAACCGGGCGATGACCCAGAAGGTGATGAAGAACTCGAGGAGCGCCGGCCAGTGCTCCTGCAGCAGATCGCCGCCCCCCCCGGTGAGCTCCCCGGCCAGGTCGACGAGCGGGAGGATCAGGATCGTGATCGCGATGGCGACGGTCGCGTCGGAGAAGTTTACGAGGCGGTCGAGGCCAGGTTCGGTGCGGCCGGCTCGGTCATGGAGCCGAGTCTAGGGACCGCACCGGCCCTAACATCGGGAGCATGATCGACAACGTGATGCCCGGACGGTACCGGCACTTCAAGGGCGGGGAGTACGAGGTCATGCTCGTGGCCCGTGACGTGAAGACCGAGGAGCCGGTCGTCGTCTACCAGGCGCTCTACGGCGAGCGGGGACACTGGGTGCGGTCGCTCGCGGACTTCACCGCGTGGGTGTCGCGGGACGGGTACGAGGGGCCGAGGTTCGTCCGGATCGAGGCGTGACAAGCCCCATCATTAGGCTTTGAAGAGACAGGGGTGCAAGTGGACGTCGATTGGATTGGGGCGCTCATCGGCGCGGTTGCCGGAGCTGTGTTGACAGCTTTGGTCGGGTACGGCGCATACCGAATCGAACGCGCGAAGGTCGAGCAGCAGGCATTGCGCGAGCTCGCGCTGTCATTGAGCGAGCGTCGCGCCTTCCGTATTCCGACGCCGCAGATCGTGCCGGGTGCGGCAGGACTCGCCGACTTTGCTCAGCTGAACAGCAGCATCGTCTCTGCCCGCGAAGTGATCCGGGACACGAGGTCCAAGCTCGTGCACAAGGAGGCGGCTCAGAGAACACTCACCGCGATGATCCAACTCTGTAATGGCTATCTGGAGGACAGCGCTGCGGGGCCCGATCAATACTGGTTCCTCGCAGCTGCGCTCCGGGACGACCTCCACCAGCAGCTCGAGGAGCTTCCGATGAAGTTGCGGCCGGTCCCGGTCCCTGGGAGCGGCGCCTTCCCGCCGTCCCGCGGTGTCGGCGGGCAGCCCTAGGCTCGCAGGGCACCGACGAGACGGGGGAGACGCATGCAGATCGGCGGCGACGGGCAGGTCCTGCTCAGCCCGAGCGACCTCTCGACCTGGGCAGCGTGCGAGTGGGCGTTCCTCCGACGCCTGGACGCCAAGCTCGGCCGGGGCGAACCGCTGCCCGAGGTCCACGACGACATGCTCGAGCGGACCGCACGGCTCGGCGACCAGCACGAGCTCGACTACCTCGAGATCCTCAAGGGCTCGCACCAGGTCGTCGAGTTCGACCGTCCGGCACCGGCCGGCTACGCCCGCGCCGCAGACGAGGCGCTCGCAGCGATGCGCGACGGCGCGGACGTCCTCTACCAGCCGACGTTCCACCGCCCCGCGGTACCCGACGCCCCCGGCTTCATCGGGTTCGCGGACTTCATCATCCGCAACGACCGCGGCGCGTACGAGGTGTACGACACCAAGCTCGCCCGCCACGCCAAGATCAGCGCGCTGCTGCAGCTCGCCGCCTACGCCGAGCAGATGCAGGCGCACGGCATCCCCACGGGCGAGCAGGTGCACCTCGTGCTGGGCGACCGGACGACGACCACGCACGACCTCGCCGACATCGCCCCGGTGTACCGGACGCAGCGCGCCGAACTCCAGCGGGTGATCGCCGAGCGGATGGCGGCGGACGACGAACTCGCCTGGGGCGACCCGCGATACGCCAGCTGCGGCCGCTGCCCGATCTGCACGACCCAGGTCACGGACCACCGCGACCTCGTGCTCGTCGCCGGCATGCGCCTCGACCAGCGGACGAAGCTCATCCGGGCCGGGGTGCGGACCATCGACGAGCTGGCGGACCGCACCGCGGCCGTCCCGGCCATGTCGCGCGGAACGCAGGCCAGGCTGGTGCGTCAGGCGCGCCTCCAGGTCGAGTCCGAGACGAGCGGTGGCCGCGCGCCGGTCTTCGACGTGGCGGACCCGCGCGCCCTCGACGCGATCCCGGAGCCCGACGCGGGCGACGTCTTCTTCGACTTCGAGGGCGACCCGCTCCACACCGAGGACGGCGTGCACTGGGGACTCGACTACCTCTTCGGGCTGGTCGACCCCGAGGCCCGCTTCACGGCGTTCTGGGCGCACACGATCCGCGACGAGCGGCAGGCGCTCGTGGACTTCCTGGCGTTCGTCGAAGCCCGACGCGAACAGCACCCGGGCATGCACATCTACCACTACGCGGCGTACGAGCGGACCCACCTGCTCTCGCTCGCGGCGCGTCACGGTGTGGGGGAAGACGCCGTCGACGACCTGCTCCGGGCCGGTGTCCTCGTCGACCTCTACCCGATCGTCCGCAAGGCACTCGTCGTCGGCAGCCGCAGCTACTCGATCAAGAAGCTCGAGCCGCTGTACATGGGGTCCGACCTGCGCCTGAGCGACGTCACGAACGCGGCCGACAGCATCACCGCCTACGTCGACGCGATCGAGGAGCTCCGGAACGGCGACCGAGCGGCCGGGCAGCACATGCTCGACGAGGTCGCCGACTACAACGCCTACGACTGCCGCTCCACCCTGCGCCTGCGCGACTGGTTGCTGTCGCTCCGCGCTGCGTCCCCGGCGCCGGAGGTCGACGACACGGTCGAGCTGTTGCCGCCGATCCCGGTCGACCGCGAGCCGAACCCGGTGTACACGGCGCTCGCCGCCACGCTCGACGGGGTCGACGCCCTCGACCGCACGCCCGACCAGACGGCGCTGGCGCTCGCCGCAGCCGCGATCGACTACCACCGCCGCGAGGCGAAGACCTTCTGGCAGGACCACTTCGACCGCCTCCGCAACCCGGTGGACGACTGGGCCGACACCCGCGATGTCCTCGTCGTCGAGCGGGCATCGGTTGAGCGAGACTGGGACACGCTGCCGCGTGCCCGCTCGCAGTCACGTGAGCTCCGGTTGTCGGGGACGCTCGCGCCTGGCTCGCGGCTCCGGCCTGGAGGCACGCCCCACCTCGTGTACGACGACCCGCTCCCGCCGTCGATCACCGCTCCGGCACCGGGATCGAAGGGCGCGTCGGCTCGCGCGGTCGTGCTGGACGCGTTCGACAACGGCGAGGCGTTCGAGGTGATCGTGAAGGAGAGCCTCCCGGTGGGCGGGCGCGAGCCGCACCACGACTTCCCGGTCGCCCTCGCACCGGCAGCTCCGCCGCGCGCGAAGCCGCAGCCCGAGGCGATCGGGGAGTGGGGCCAGCAGGTCCTCGACGCGTTGCCGGCGATGCTGCCGGACCCCGCGTTCGACCTGCTCCGACGGGTCCCGCCGCGGGGTCTGATCATGCCCGTGCAGGGCGACGACACGGTGTCCGCGGTGGTGACCACGCTGCTCGGCCTCGACCGGTCGTACCTGGCGATCCAGGGACCTCCCGGGACGGGCAAGACCTACGTCGGCTCGAACGTCGTGGCCCGGCTCGTCCGCGAGCACGGCTGGCGCGTCGGGGTCGTCGGCCAGTCGCACGCGACGAGCGAGAACTTCCTCGACTCGGTCGTGCGCGCCGGCGTCGCACCCGACCGCGTCGTGAAGGTCCCGAAGGCCGGCACCACGGACGAGGACGTCGAGTCGGCCGAGTGGACCGCCGTGAAGAACGGCGCCGCGATCGCCGCGTTCCTGTCATCGTGCGCCGAGACGGGCACGGGCGGTGTCGTCGGCGGCACCGCGTGGACCTTCGCGAACGAGTCGACGGTCGCCCGTGGCTCCCTCGACCTGCTCGTGGTGGACGAGGCCGGGCAGTTCTCGCTCGCGCCGACGATCGCCTCGTCGGTGGCGGCGACCCGGCTGCTCCTCCTCGGTGACCCGCAGCAGCTCCCGCAGGTGTCGCAGGGTTCGCACCCCGAACCGGTCGACGAGTCGGCGCTCGGGTGGCTCGCGGACGGTCAGCACGTGTTGCCGGACGCATTCGGGTACTTCCTGGCGCGGACACGGCGGATGGAGCCCGCTCTGACCGCCTCGGTCTCCGCCCTGTCCTACGACGGGCAGCTCGCCTCGATGGTCTCCGGCCGACACCTCGCGGGCATCGACGCCGGCGTGCACCCGGTGCCGATCACGCACGTCGGCAACACGACGTCCTCGGAGGAAGAGGCCGCCCGCGTCGTGGAGCTGGCCCGGGACGTCGTCGGACGTCGCTGGGTCGACGGTGACACCGAACGGGTGCTCACGGACGAGGACGTCATCGTCGTCGCGCCCTACAACGCGCAGGGCGCGGTCATCCGCGAGGCCCTCGACCGCGCAGGACTCCGGGGGACGCAGGTCGGCACGGTGGACCTGTTCCAGGGTCGGGAGGCCGTCGTGTCGATCGTGTCGCTCGCGGCGTCGAGCGCAGCGGACATCCCACGGGGACTCGACTTCCTGCTCATGCCGAACCGGTTGAACGTGGCGTTGTCCCGGGCGAAGTGGGCGGCGTACCTCGTCTACTCGCCGGCGCTCGCCACGGGCCTGCCACCCTCGATCTCGGGGCTGTCGCTGCTCTCCCGCTTCATCGAGCTCGTCGAGCCCGGTCTCAGCGCCCGCTAGGCGCCCGGGTCGCTCCGGTCGGGGTCCTCGTCGGTCGACGGGACGCCGCTGCGCAACCGCGCGCGCATGGTCGCCAGGACGTCCGCGTGCAGGAAGTTGGCGTCCGCAGCGCTCGTCGGGTCGACCACGATGCCGAACTCCTCCGGCAGGGCCGTCACGAGCTCGGACATCGGGATCGGCCGTCCCTCGGAGTCAGGTAGGCCGGCGGCGAGTTCGGCCGGGTCGGTGAAGACCGGGACGAACGGCTTGTCCCGGATGACCACGTGCGCGACGCTCCCACCGTCCGGAGTCCCCTCGGGCCGCCACGGCACCCACGCGGCGCTGCGCAGGAAGCCTGCGGGCGAGGTCGCCATCCGCCGGCGGAGTTCGGCGGCCGCGGTCGGCGGGGCGTTGTCGACGCCTCGACCGAAGGCCGATCCCGAGTGGTCGTTGGTGCTCATGCGGTGCTCTCCTGACGATCGACGACCATGCTGTCACGTCCGACCGGCTCGTCCGGGCGGCGTGCGGCAGGCGCGGACTGGACGGGAGGGGCGATCGTGCGGGGCTGTTGACCGTTCTGGTTCGCGAAAGCCGGGGATCGCGAACCAGGACGGTCACGAAGCCGGAACGAAACCACTCCGCCGGACGCAGCCGTCGGCCTCAGCTCGACGAGATCGCCGCCGTCGTGGCCGCGGTGCTCGCCATCAGGGCGGCCGTGATGGCCGCCGCCTGGATGTCCTCGAGCACGGCCTTCACGGCGGGGCTGGCCCAGCTGCCCGAGGTGATCTCCTGCAGGCGGGCCCGGTCGACCGTGCCGAACTGCTTGCGGAGCGTGTTCGTCGCGTCGAGCAGACCGATCACCGCCGCGGCGAACGCCGTGGGTTCGGCGCGTCCGGCCAGGACGTCTCCGATGCTCGCGCGGAGCAGTGCCTCGGGTCCGCCGTCCCGCTCGGGGTACTTCGTCGTGGGGAAGATGCCGAGGGCCTTCCCCTGTTCGAGCGTGATCACGCCGCGTGCGATCAGTCCGGCGAACACGTCGTCCCGTAGCGGTCGCTTGGCGATGCGGGTGACCCACCACTTCGCCGGGCGGGGCTTGTCGGCGGCCGCGATGGTGCCGACTACGCCGTCGAGGACCGGGTCGCCGGTGGCCGCACCGTTGACGACCCGGACGAGGCCGTCCCGCAGTGAGACGACCCGGCGCAGGGCGAGATCTGCGAGGACGGCTCCGGCGAGCCCGTTGTCGAGCGTCTGGACGTCCGTCGACCAGTGCCCGTCGGCCTCGACCTGGAGCAGCGCGAACGCCTGCGGCACGGAGAGTTGCTCAGCCATGTCCGCAGCCTGCCACGCGTGGCGGGGGTGCGCCGCGCCTCCAGGCCGACGCCCAGCGCACGCCGAGGCGGGCGCGCGCCGGGCCGCGTGACTCAGTACGCGGCGGACTGGCCGCCGTCGATCGGCACGACCGTGGCGTTGACGTACGAGGCGTCGTCGGAGAGGAGGAACGCGACCACCGCGGCGATCTCGGGGGCCTCGCCGTAGCGCTTCGACGGGTTGACCTGGATGAACTCCTCGGCGGCCTTGCGCGGGTTCTCCGGGTCGAGCTGCTTCATCGAGTTCTCGACCATCGGCGTCCAGATGGCACCGGGGGCGATCGCGTTGATGCGGATGCCGTGGCGGCCGTACTCGACGGCCGAGTTGCGGGTGAGGCCGACGACGCCGTGCTTCGCCGCGGCGTAGCCGGACTGGTTGCCGATGCCGCGGATGCCGCCGACGCTCGCGGTGTTGACGACCATGCCGGAGCCCTGCTCGCGCATGACCTTGAGGACCTTCTCGAGGCCGAGGAACACGCCACGCAGGTTGATCGAGACGACCTTGTCGAACTCGGCGGCGGTGAACGACTCGGTGGGGTTCTGCTTGCCCTCGATGCCGGCGTTGTTGAAGAACCCGTCGATGCGGCCGAAGCGCTCGGTGGTGGCGGTGACGTACGCCTCGACCTGCGCCTCGTCCGAGACGTCGGCGACGGTGGTGAGGACCTCGGCGTCGGGCGTCGCCTCGAGGACGGCGGCCGTGGTGGCTTCGAGGCCCTCGGCGGAGACGTCGACGAGCGAGAGCGACGCACCCTCGGCGGCGAGGCGGACGGCGGTGGCGCGGCCGAGGCCGGAGCCGCCGCCGGTGATGAGGACGACGCGGTCGGCGAAGCGGGCGGTCGACGTGCTGGGTGCGGTCATGGTGTGGAGGCCTCCTGCGGTCTTCGACGGTGAAGGGCTCGGGGTCCGCGGTGGAGCAGCGAGTCCGAACGATGCGTTCGCATCGAGGGAAGATAGGCTACACCTGTTGTCCAGCTGTCCCCTCAGCAGTTCCTGAGGATCCGGGTCATCGCGTCCCGCTCCGCCGGGGTCACCCAGAGTCGGTAGCTCGACTTCACCGACACCTGGTGCTCGACGTAGGTGCAGCGGAACGCCTTGTCCGCCGGCAGCCACGTCGCCGCGTCGCCCGACCGCTTCTGCGAGTTGGAGTGGCCGTCCACCGCGAACAGGTTCTCCGGGTCGTTGGCGAGGGCCTCCCGCTCCTGCTGCGACAGCTGCTGGGCTCCGGTCCGCCACGCGTTCTCCAGCGCGACGACGTGGTCGATCTGCACGAGCGTCGAGGTCGTGTTGCCCCGGACGAAGTCGATCCTCGCCCCGGTGTACGGCGACACGAGGGTCCCGGAGAGCACCCGGCACGGACCCTGGCGGCTGATCGCCGTGAGGTCCCGCGCCAGCACGTCGTTGCGGGTGTCGCACCCGTTGTGGTCGACGTCGAGCCAGGCCGTGCCGAAGTCGGCGACCCGGTCGTACCCGGTGGCGGGCGCCTTGCCCTTGACGGGCAGTGCCCCGAGCTGCGCCCGCGCGGTGGCCGCGTCCGCGCGGGCCGCGGCCGTACCGGTCGGCTGCGCTCCGTCCTGCGATTGCGCTCCGTCCTGCGGCTGCGCCGGACTGGAGGCGCGGCTCGTCCCCGTCGCCGAGGGTTCCGCCTCGATGGTGGGCGCGTCGGACGCCGCGGAGGCGGTCGTCGGGCCGACCGCGGCCTCGGCATCGGGTGCCAGGACCCCGGCGGTGTGGAGCGCGTACCCGCCGACGGCGAGTGCGAGGAGGACGAGGACGGACGTGAGACTCGTGCGGGTGCGGCGTCGACGGGACGTCATGCGGGGGTGGGACTCGTGGTGGTGCGGTGGTGCGGGCCGGACGGCCTCGTCGATGATGGCGGACACCTCGGACATCGCCCCGGACCCCGGCGGAGGGTCGGCCGCCCGGCCCGCCGGAGTAGCGTCCACGAAGTGGGCACCGCACTCATCGTCATGGACTACCAGAACAGCATCGTCGAACGACTCGGCACCGACGAGGCCCTGGCTGCGGCGACGGCAGCGGTCTCGGCCGCCCGTGAGCGCGGCATCCCGTTGGTCTTCGTGCGCGTGGCGTTCCGGCCGGGCGCACCCGAGGCCGCGCGCACGAACAAGATGTTCGGCGGGATGCGGGAGCGCATCGGTGCCCAGGCTCCGGGGGCGACCGACGTGCACTGCGCGTTCGGTGTCGGGGACGACGACCTCGTCGTGACGAAGCTCCGCGTCAGTGCCTTCGCCGGGTCGGACCTCGAGGTGCTGCTCCGCGGCCTCGAGGTCCGCGACCTCGTGCTCGCCGGGATCGCCACGAGCGGCGTCGTCCTCTCGACGCTGCGTCAGGCGGCGGACCTCGACTTCGGGGTGACGGTTCTCTCGGACGCATGCACCGACGGCGACGCGGAGGTCCACCGCGTCCTCACCGAGAAGGTCTTCCCGCGGCAGGCCGAGGTCGTCACCGTCGCCGAGTGGACCGCCTCGCTCTGAACCGTTCCGCGGGCACGGCGTAGACACGACGCATGACCGATTACGCGAACCCGTCCGTGTCCGTCACCGGTGGGTCGATGCCGCTCCTCGGCTTCGGCACCTGGCAGATCGCGGACGCTGATGCGCCCGCCGCCGTCGGCGAAGCCCTGGCCGCCGGCTACCGCCACATCGACACCGCCACCGGCTACCGCAACCAGCGCGGCGTCGGGAGGGCGATCGCCGACTCCGGACTCGCCCGCGACGACATCTTCGTGACGACCAAGCTGCCGCCGGACAACGCCGACCGCGTGCGGCAGACCATCGAGGAGAGCCTCGACCAGCTCGGTCTCGACCACCTCGACCTCTGGCTCGTGCACTGGCCGCCGAACGGCGAAGCGCGTCCCGACGTGTGGGAGCAGGTCGTCCAGGCTCAGTCGGACGGCCTCACGAAGGCGGTCGGCGTCAGCAACTACTCGCTCGCCCAGATCGACGAACTCAACAGCGCCACCGGGGTCACCCCGGCCGTGAACCAGATCAAGTGGAGCCCCGTCGAGTACGACGGCGCCGTGGCCGACGGACTCGCGTCGCGCGGGGTCGTCCTCGAGGGCTACAGCCCCTTCAAGGCGAGCAACCTGCAGGACCCGACGCTCGTCGACATCGCCCGGTCGCACGACGCCGACAGTGCCCAGGTCATCGTCGCCTGGCACGTCGCCCACGGCTTCGTCGTCATCCCGAAGTCGTCGAACCCTGAGCGCATCCGGTCGAACGCCGCCGGTGCCCGGATCGAGCTGTCCTCCGACGAGGTCTCGGCGATCGACGCCCTCGCCCGCTGACCCGTGCTCGCACCCCTCGCGCACCGGCTCCCTGACGGGAGGCTGACGGGAGGTTGACGGGAGGCGCGGTGCGGGCCCGACCCGCGCCTCCCGTCCCGCGCGGCGAGGGTTCCGCCGCCTGGTGGCGGGGTCGCGCCCCTCGCCACACCGCGCACGGTGCGGAGTTCGCCAGCGAGTGCGCGGTCGGCGTGTCGCGCGGTGCTGCGCACGGTGCGAGGTTCGCCGGCTGGTGCGCGGCTGCCCGCTTGGTGCGCGCCTACAACGTCGCACCGAGCGGGCAAGCCCGCACGTGTTGACGGAGGCCGCACCGTGCGGTGCCCGCCGCGGTGCTGCGCACGGTGCGGCGTTCGCTGGCCGGTGCGCGGCCGGCGGGTTGCGCGGTGCTGCGCACGGTGCGAGGTTCGCCGGCTGGTGCGCGGCTGCCCGCTTGGTGCGCGCATACAACGTCGCACCGAGCGGGCAAGCCCGCACCGGCTGACGGACGCCGCACCGTGCGATGCCGCGCCCGCGCACGGCCGGCGCCCACCCCGGCACCCGGCCGACGCGCCGTCGCCCCGGCGCGCGTCAGCCCAGCAGCGAGCGGATGTCGTCGGCCGTCAGGTCCTCGGCGAAGAGGGCGTCGTCGTCGATCATCGTGCGGAACAGCTCGGCCTTCTTCGCCGCGAGCGCGAGGACCTTCTCCTCGATGGTGTCCTCCGCGATGAACCGCTGCACGTTCACCGACCGGGTCTGCCCGATGCGGTGCGTCCGGTCCACCGCCTGGTTCTCGGCAGCAGGGTTCCACCACGGATCGAGCACGAACACGGTGTCCGCCTCGGTCAGGGTCAGCCCGAAGCCGCCGGCCTTGAGGGAGATGAGGAACGCCGGGGCGGTGCCGTTCCGGAAGCGGTCGATGACCTCGGGGCGCCGCCGGGTCGAGCCGTCGAGGTACTCGTACCCGACACCGCGGTCGTCGAGCGCCGTGGCCACCATCCGGAGGAACGAGGTGAACTGGCTGAACACGAGGGCCCGACGGCCCTCGGCCGCGAGCTGTTCGAGTTCGTCGAGCAGCAGGTCGAGCTTCGCCGAGGGAACGGCCCCGGACGCGTCCGACGCGTCCGACGACACCAGCGCCGGCGACAACGCCAGCATCCGCAGCAGCGTCAGCGACCGGAAGACGATCATCCGGTTCTTCGCGAGGTCGTCGATGAGGTCGAGGACCTTCAGCCGCTCCCGGTTCAGGGTGCGCTCGTACAGGGCCCGGTGCGCGGGGTCGAGCGTCACCCGGACGACCTGCTCCTGCTTCGGTGGCAGGTCGGCGGCGACGCTCTCCTTCGTCCGCCGGAGCATCAGCGGCCGGATCCGTCGACGGAGCCGCTCGGTGAGCTCCCGTCGGGCCGCACCGCGCAGGTCGGGGGAGCCGAGCGGCTTCACGTAGTCGTCCCCGAACCGGGACCACGACGACAGCAGCCCCGGCGCGACGATGTGGAACAGGGCCCAGAGGTCGGTCAGCCCGTTCTCGAGCGGCGTCCCCGTGATCGCGAACTTCACCGGCGCCCGCAGGTCCGCCGCTGCCCGGTGCGTCTGGGACTGCGGGTTCTTCACGAACTGCGCCTCGTCGAGCACGAGGGCCGCCCACGGCAGGTCGGTGTACGCCGGGGCGTCGAGCCGGAGGAGCGCGTACGACGTGACGACGACGTCGGACTCGGCGGCGGTGCGCGCGACGAGCGACGGGTCCTTGAGCGAGGTCGACTCGATCGTGGTGACCCGCAGCGACGGTGTGAACCGGGCCGCCTCGACCGCCCAGTTGCCGACGACGGAGGTCGGCGCCACGACGAGGAACGGCGGCGCGCCGGGGTCCGTGCGGGCGGCCGCGATCATCGTCAGCACCTGCAGCGTCTTGCCGAGGCCCATGTCGTCGGCCAGCACCCCGCCGACGCCGTGCTCCAGCAGGAACGACAGCCACGCGTACCCGGCGTGCTGGTAGGGACGGAGTTCGGCGTGCACGGTGTCGGGCACCGGGACAGCTGCGGGGGGTGTGGCACCGAGCAGCCCGGACGCGATCGCCTGCCACCGTTCGTCGTGCGAGGTCTCGTCGGCGAGCTGGTCGAACTCCGACCACAGTCCGGCCTGGAGCGGGGTGACCGTCATCGGCTGGTCGGGTTCCCACTCGTCGAGGTCGCGCGCCTCGTCGATGAGTTCCTTGAGCCGGTCGAACGCCGGGTCCGCCAACGACAGGTAGGAGTTGTCGATGAGCTTCATCCGCCGGTCCCGCTTCGCGAGCGCCCGGAGCAGCGGCGTGAACGGCACCTGCTCGCCGTTGACCGTCACGAAGATGCCGAGGTCGAACCAGTCGTGCTTGTCCGACGGCATGGTCGTGACGCGGATGTGCGGCCGTCCGCTCAAGCGTTCGTAGTCGACGCGTTCGCCCTGCACGACGGTGCGGACACCGAGCCCCGGCAGCTCCGGCAGCAGCTCGTTCGCGAAGACCGCGACGTCGGCGCCGTCGATCGTGCCGTCCTCGAACCACGCGAGTCCGCCACCGGGTCCGGTCACGACGTGGTCGGCCGAGGGGCCGGGAGGCGCGGCTCGGCCACCGTCGTCGGCCGCGGTCTCCGGGGCGCTCGCGTCCGCGGCGGGGCCGTCGTCGAT
>NZ_JBFPFM010000016.1:0-66075 GCF_047977705.1 Curtobacterium sp. LFS084 | reverse complement strand
GGCCCCGCCGCCCCGCCGGCCCCGCGGTCAGGCGGAGACCCGCTCCGGCTCGCGCTCCCGCTCGGCCTCGGCGGCGGATGCGTCCTCGCCCCCGTCGTGCCCCTGCACCGCCGACTCGTCGAACGGCAGCGCCCCGGCCAGCACCCGGCGCGCACGCTCGGCGTCGAACTGCCGCGTCCACCGGCCCACCAGGATCGTCGCCACGGCGTTGCCGGTGAAGTTCGTGAGCGCACGTCCCTCGGACATGAAACGGTCGACGCCGACGATCACGCCGACACCGTTCACGAGGTCCGGACGGTACGCCTGCAGTCCCCCGGCCAGGGTGGCGAGCCCGGCCCCGCTCACCCCGGCGGCCCCCTTCGACGCGATCACCATGAAGACGAGCAGCCCGATCTGCTCCCCGACGCTCATCGGCTCGCCCATGCCGTTCGCGATGAACAGCGACGCCATCGTGAGGTAGATCGCGGTGCCGTCGAGGTTGAACGAGTACCCGGTCGGGACCGTGATGCCGACGACCGGCTTCGCGACGCCGAGGTGCTCCATCTTGGCGATGAGTCGGGGCAGGGCGGACTCCGACGACGACGTCCCGACGATGAGCAGGTACTCCTTGCCGAGGTACTGCACGAGCCGCAGCACGTTGATGCGCGCGACCACCCAGAGCAGCGAGCCGAGCACGACGACGATGAACAGCACGCAGGTGACGTAGAACGCGACCATCAGGAGCCCGAGGCTCGCGATCGCGCCGGCACCGGTCGCACCGACCACCGCGGCCATCGCACCGAAGGCGCCGACCGGGGCCACCCACAGCACCATCCCGAGGATCCGGAAGACGACCTCCTGCAGCTTCCGCACGACGCGCATCACGGGCTCGCCGCGGGCGCCCATCCGCTGCACGGCGAACCCGACGAGCAGGGCGACGAACAGCACCTGGAGCACGCTGCCGTCGGTGAAGGCGGAGAACAGGCTCGTCGGGATGATCCCGAGCACGAACTCGTGGGTGGACGACGCCTCGCCGGTCGCCTGGTAGGTCGAGCCCCGCATGTCGAGGTGGTCGCCGGGGTGCACGAGGTTGCCGACGACCAGGCCGATCGCCAGCGCGACGGTCGACATGACGAGGAAGTACCCGAGCGCGAGGCCACCGATCTTCCCGACCGTCGCCGCCTTGGCGATGGACCCGACCCCGACGACGATCGTGCAGAAGATGATGGGCGCGATCATCATGTGGATGAGCGCGACGAAGCCGTCCCCGAGGGGCTTGAGCGTCTGCGCGAACGCGGGGAACACGAGCCCGACGAGTGCGCCGAGCACCACGGCGGCGATCACGGACAGGTAGAGCCAGGTGTGCGGTGCCGGGCGCCGGCGGGCAGAGCCCGTGCGACGGGGGCTGACCGTGCGGTCGAGAGCCATCGTTGCCTCCTTCGGGGACGTCGTCGTCCGCCGGACAGCATCGTGCCGGCACCGACCCGCACGCGAGTTGTGGTCGAATTGGTCGCAGGACACCGACGTCTGGAGGACACCATGGGCGGCCCCCGCACCCCGGCGCGCACCGCTGCCGCACGGTCGCCCCGCACGCGCGCCGCCGTGCGCCGTCCTCCGACCGGCAGCACCGCCGGCCGTGTCTTCCTCGTCGTGACCGCCGCCGTCGTGCTCGTCAGCGCCCTGCTCGCGGTGCTGCTCGTCCTCGACGCCCGCAGGGCGGCCGAGACCGGGGCGGCGAGCGTCACGCGCGCCGTCGCCACGGCGCTCGCGACCGACCCGAGGACCGTCGCGGCCCTGCAGGAGGAGCCGAGCCGCGCCTCCAGGACCCTGCAGCCCGTCGCGACGCGGGCCGAGCGTGCCAGCGGCGCCGCCTTCGTCACCATCATGACCGCCGCGGGGATCCGCGTGACCCACCCTGACCCGGACGAGGTCGGCCGGCACTACATCGGGACCATCCCGGGCACGCCGCGGTCGCTCACCGAGCGCTCGACCGGCACGCTCGGACCGTCCGTCCGGACGATCGTGCCGGTGCGCGCCGACGGCCGGGTCGTCGGCTGGGTCGCGACGGGCGTCACGGTCGACCGGATCGGCGCGCAGGTCGCCGAACGGCTGCCGTTCGCCGTGCTCGTCGCCGCGGCCGTGTTCCTCGCCGGCGTCCTGTCCGCGCTGGTGGCACGACGGTCGACCAGGCGCGTCCTCGGCGACCTGCCGCCGGGAGCGGTCCGCGACGCGGTCGCCTCGTACGAGTCGGTGCGCACCCTCGGTGAGGCGCTGCGCGCGCAGCAGCACGAGCACGCGAACCGGGTGCACACCGCCGTGACGCTCATCGAGCTGGACCGGAGCGACGAGGCGGTCACGCTCCTGACCGAGGGCGCCCGGGACGCACAGCACCTCGTGGACCACGTCCACGGTGGCGACCGCACCGTCGCGGCGCTCTTGCTCGGGAAGGCCTCGCAGGCCGCCGAACGCCACGTCGGGTGGCGCGCCGAGGTCGAGCCCGACGTGCCGGAGCCGGCCGTGCGGCCGGTGGACCTGGTCGCCGTCGTCGGGAACCTGGTCGACAACGCGCTTGACGCGGCGGCATCCGGTCCGGCACCCCGGTGGGTGCGGGTGGCGGTCCGTCGGGCGGACGGTCCGGGAGGCGCGGTGCGCGACACGCGGTCGGCCCGCGTCGGCGACGGCGTGCGCCCGGCGACCGGGCGGTCGGGTGGGCTGGCAGGCGGACGGCCGGGCGCGCCGCTGGACGGTCGGTCGGGCGCGCAGGTGGACGGTCGGTCGGGCGCGCAGGTGGACGGTCGGTCGGGCGCGCCGGCGGGCCGCTCCCCCGCGGGTGCGGCGGCGCTCGAGATCGAGGTCGTCGACAGCGGGGCGGGGATCGCCGACGCGGACCTGGCGCGGGTCTTCGACCGGGGCTGGAGCACGAAGCCGGTGGCGACCGAGGACCCCCACGGCGAGCCGGGCCCCGCCGCGGCCCCGGCACCGGCCCCTGTCCCGGCGCTCGCTCCGGCTGCGGCTCCGGCTCCGGGCGTGCCGTCGACGCGGGGCATCGGCCTCGCCCTCGTCCGGTCCGTCGTCGACCATGCGCAGGGCACGGTCGAGGTGCACCGCGACCCCACCCGCTTCGTCGTCCGCCTGCCCGCGGAGCCCACGCCGTGATCGGCGTCATGGTCGTCGAGGACGACCCGCTCACCCTCGAGCTCCACCGGACCCTCGTCGAACGCGTCGAGGGCTTCCGGGTGACCGCGGAGTGCACGACGGCGCGGGCGGTCCTCACCGCACTCCGCGACCCGGCGGTGATGGCGCGCGTCGACCTCGCCCTGGTCGACGTCACCCTGCCGGACGGCTCCGGACTCGACCTCGTGCGGGCGCTGCGCGGCTCGGGAGCGCGCGTCGACGTGTTCGCCGTCACCGCGGTCCGCGATGCCGACACCGTCCGACGGATGGCGGCCCTCGGCGTCGCGCACTACCTGGTGAAGCCGTTCACCGCCGGGGACCTGCACGAGCGGCTCGAGCAGTACCGGGCGTACCACCGGCGCGCCACCGACACCGGGAGCCTGCCGACGCAGCACGAGATCGACGCCCTGTTCGGCGCACTGCGTCCCGTCCGACGGTCGACCCTGCCGAAGGGACTGGCGGAGGAGACCCTCGACCTCGTGGCCGGCGCCCTCCGCGGTGCCGACGGACTCTCCGCCGCCGAGACCGGGGCGCACCTCGGGCTCTCCCGGGTGGTCGCGCGGCGCTACCTCGAGCACCTCGTCGGGACCGGGGCCGCGGAGCGCCGATCACGGTACGGCGCACCGGGTCGGCCGGTGTCCGAGTACCGCTGGCTCGGCTGAGCCGTCACCGACAGTCGGTGCGGGTCGTCAGTCGCCGCGGAGTGCCTCGAGGTACTTCTGCGCCATGACCTTCTGCTGCCGGCGGAGCAACGGGGCCACGAACTGCCACTTCCGGCTCGACGGCTGCGAGAACTGCCGGATCTGCAGCCACACCGACCCGTCCGGCGTCCGCTCGACGACGAACGACTCCTCACCCGAGAGCGGGTGCCCCTCGAGCGTCCCGTACGCGAAGCCCTTGCGGTCGGTCTCGTCGATGATCGACACGACCCGCACCGGCGCCAGGACCGTCCGGCCGAAGGCGTGCATCGTCAGCGTCGCGCTCGTGCCCGCCGTGACGAGCGGCGTGCCGTCGGGGGCGAACTTCTCGACCCGGGGCGTCCCGATCGAGGCCGGGGCGATCGGCACGCCCTGCTCGTCGAAGGTCACCGGGTTGTAGCGGACCTCGTCGTCGTCGGGCTGGTCCTCGACGTGCACGCGGATGCCGCTGCGCTCCTGGATCTGCCACGTCAGTGCCTGCGTGACCGCGGTCTCGAAGCGCTGGTCGCCGTGGCCGATCCGGGACCGCGACTCGGACGGGACGAACCCCTCCGGCGGGTACGTCATGAGGTCCGACGCCTGGGTCGCACCCACGGCTCCGTACGTCAGGGCGGTCCGGTAGCTCCCGCGGGTACTCATGCGGCCCACTGTACTGGCCCCTCGTGCCCCGGACCGAACCGGGACGGTCCGGACGGCGGGCCACCCGTCCGGTTCCCGCGCGCCCCGAACGGGAGGCCCGACACGCGTCCGCCACGCCCCTATCGTTGGTGCGTGCCCCGCTCCGCCATCGACCGCGCACGGTCCGTCGACCGCACCACGGTCTCGTTCGCCGTCCTGACGCTCGCGGCGTTCGGGCTGGCCGCGACGGCGCGGGCCGCGGTCGCGTGGGCGACCGCCGGACTCGGCGCCCCCGCGCGGTACGCCGCGACGGCCCCGGGGGACGCGGACGTCTTCGAGACGGCGAACGCCATCGCGGTGTTCGGGGCGTGCAGCGCGGGCGTGGGCGTGATCCTGTTCGGGGTCACCCTCGTGCTCGCGGTCCGTCGGCACGCGGCCCGTCGGCTGCCCTCCGTGCTCGGGCTCTGCACGCTGGCGATGGTCGTCGGCGCCGTCGTGGCCGGGTTCGCCGCGGGGTCGGAGACCGACTACGACGCGGCCGCCGGACTCGTCATCCTGCGGACCGCACTCGTGGGACTGGCCGCGGCGAGCCTCCCGGCCCTGGGCCTGGCCGTGCTGCGGGCTCGCGCCCGCCGCGCCTGACCGGCCCCGCCGCTACTTCTTCTTCTCTTCGACGTCGCCGGAGAGCGCCGCGATGAAGGCTTCCTGCGGGACCTCGACGCGACCCACCATCTTCATGCGCTTCTTGCCCTCCTTCTGCTTCTCGAGGAGCTTGCGCTTGCGGGTGATGTCACCGCCGTAGCACTTCGCGAGGACGTCCTTGCGCATCGCCCGGATGCTCTCGCGGGCGATGATGCGCGCGCCGATGGCGGCCTGGATCGGCACCTCGAACTGCTGGCGCGGGATGAGCTTGCGGAGCCGCTCGGTCATGAGCGTGCCGTAGGCGTACGCCTTGTCGCGGTGCACGATGGCACTGAAGGCGTCGACCTGCTCGCCCTGCAGCAGGATGTCGACCTTCACGAGGTCGGCAGCCTGGTCGCCCGTGGGTTCGTAGTCGAGCGACGCGTAGCCCTGGGTCTTGCTCTTGAGCTGGTCGAAGAAGTCGAAGACGATCTCGCCGAGCGGCATCTCGTAGCGGATCTCGACGCGGTCCTCGCCGAGGTACTCCATGCCGAGCAGCGACCCGCGACGTGACTGGCAGAGCTCCATGATCGCGCCGACGTAGTCCTTCGGGGCGAGGATGGCCGCGCGGACCATCGGCTCGCGGACCTCGACGATGCGGCCGCCGGGGAACTCGGACGGGTTCGTGACCTCGGTCACCGTGTCGTCCTCGTTCGTGACCTCGTAGATCACGCTCGGGGCGGTGGTGATGAGGTCCAGCCCGAACTCGCGGCTGAGGCGCTCGGTGATGATCTCGAGGTGGAGCAGGCCGAGGAACCCGCAGCGGAAGCCGAAGCCGAGCGCCACCGACGTCTCGGGCTCGTACACGAGGGCCGCGTCGGACAGCTTGAGCTTGTCGAGCGCCTCGCGGAGGTCCGGGTAGTCGGAGCCGTCGATCGGGTACAGGCCCGAGAACACCATCGGCTTCGGGTCGGTGTAGCCGGCCAGCGCCTCGGTGGCGGGCTTCTGCGCCGTGGTCACCGTGTCGCCGACCTTCGACTGGCGGACGTCCTTGACGCCGGTGATGAGGTAGCCGACCTCGCCGACGCTGAGGCCCTTCGTCGGCTTCGGCTCGGGCGACGACACACCGATCTCGAGGATCTCGTGCGTCGACTTGGTCGACATCATCTGGACCTTCTCGCGCGGGTGGATCGTGCCGTCCACCATCCGCACGTAGGTCACGACGCCGCGGTAGCTGTCGTAGACCGAGTCGAAGATCATCGCGCGGGGTGCCGCGTCGACGTCACCGACGGGCGGCGGCACCGACCCGACCACACGGTCGAGGAGCTCGGCCACGCCGACGCCGGTCTTGCCGGAGACGCGGAGGACGTCCTCCGGCTTGCCGCCGATGAGCTGCGCGAGCTCGGCCGCGTACTTGTCCGGCTCGGCCGCCGGCAGGTCGATCTTGTTCAGCACCGGGATGATCTCGAGGTCGTTCTCGAGCGCCAGGTAGAGGTTCGCCAGAGTCTGCGCCTCGATCCCCTGCGCCGCGTCGACCAGGAGGATCGCACCCTCGCACGCGGCGAGCGACCGGGACACCTCGTACGAGAAGTCCACGTGTCCGGGCGTGTCGATCATGTTCAGTGCGAAGGTCTGCCCGTCGAGCTCCCACGGCATGCGCACGGCCTGCGACTTGATCGTGATGCCGCGCTCGCGCTCGATGTCCATGCGGTCGAGGTACTGCGCACGCATGGCGCGGTCCTCGACGATGCCGGTGATCTGCAGCATGCGGTCGGCCAGCGTGGACTTGCCGTGGTCGATGTGCGCGATGATGCAGAAGTTGCGGATCGCGTCGGCCGGGGTCGAGGCGGGCTCGAGCGGCGCGGATGCTTGTGGGCTCACGGTTCCTCGGGGTGGGTCGGACGGTCGAACGATTGTCCCACGTCCGCGCGGCGGCTGGCGCACGGTGCGAGGTTCGCCGCCCGCAGCGGCGGCGTCCGGCCGGCGCACGGTGCGAGGTTCGTCGCCTGCGGCGGCGGCGTCCGGTCGGCGCACGGTGCGAGGTTCGCCGCCCGCAGCGGCGGCGTCCGGTCGGCGCACGGTGCGAGGTTCGTCACCCGCAGCAGCGTCGATCGCCCCCGTGCGCGCTTCCAGCGCCGCACCATGCAACCAACCGCGCACCAGCCGACGGACCACGCACCGCGCGCAGCGCGGCGAACGTGGCTCGTGCCTCCTGGCCAGGAGGCACGGCCGCGGCCGAGCAGGCAGGCGCACGGTGCGAGGTTCATCGCCCGCAGCGGCGGCGATCGCCCCGTGCGCGCTTCCTGCGCCGCACCAAGCAACCAACACCGCACCAGCTGACGGACCACGCACCGTGCGCAGCGCGGCCCGGCGCGCCGGACTCGAACCGCGCCTTCAGAACAGGAGGCACGGCGCGGCCGAGCAGGCCGGCGCACGGTGCGAGGTTCGTCACCCGCGACAGCGGCGACCGCCCCGTGCGCGCTTCCCGCGCCGCACCCCGCCACCAACCGCGCACCAGCTGACGGACCACGCACCGTGCGCGGCCCGCCGCGGACGCGCACCGCGCCTCTGTACAGGAGGCGCGGCCGACCCGGCCGCGCCTCCGGGTCAGGAGGCGCGGCGCGGCCGAGCAGGCCGACGCACGGTGCGCGGTTCGTCACCCGCGACGGCCGCGACCGCTCCGTGCCCGCTTTCAGCGCCGCACCATGCAACCAACCGCGCACCAGCTGACGGATCAAGCACGGTGCGCGGCGCGGCGCGCCGGACGCGCACCGCGCCTCCAGGCGAGGCCCGACGCACGCTGCGTCAGACGGCGACGCGCTCCGGCGCCGGCAGTGCGCCCAGCCCGCGGCGCAGGTCCGCCGCGGTCGCTGCGAGGCAGACACGGATCCACCCCTCACCGGTCCGGCCGAAGGCGCTCCCCGGCGCGACCGCGACACGCTCGCGCTGCAGGAACGCGAGCGCCCACTCGGCAACGTCGCCCTCGGTGACGTGGGACATGTCGATCCAGAGGTAGAACGCGCCGCGCGGGTCGAGGTACCGGATGCCGGCGGCGTCGAGGACCTCCTTCGCGACGTCGAGGTTGGCACGGTAGTGCTCCCGGGCCTCCTGCACGGCGGAGTGGTCCCCCACGATGGCCGCGAGGGCCGCCCACTGGTCGGGTTCGGCGACGCAGCTGATCATCGCCTCCTGGGTGGTGCGCATCGTCGCGCCGAGGCCCTTCGGCGTGACGAGGTACCCGACCCGGACGCCCGTCATCGCGTACGTCTTGCTCAGCGAGAAGGCGGTGAAGACCCGGTCGTCCTCGTCGAGGCTCGCCAGGCTGGCGTGGCGGGTGCCGTAGGTGAAATACTCGTAGACCTCGTCGCTGATCACCCAGAGGTCGTGGCGCTTCGCCAACGCCAGCAGATCGCGGAGGGTCTGCTCGCCGAACACCGAGCCGAGCGGGTTCGACGGGGAGTTCACCACGAGGACGCGGGTGCGCTCGGTGATGCTCGCCTCGAGGGCCTGCAGGTCCGGCTCGAACCCGTGCTGCGGTTCGAGGCGGTACGGCACCGGGGTCGCCCCGATGATGTGCGCGTTCATGGTGAAGGTCGTGTAGCCGGGGTCGGGGACGAGGACCTCGTCGCCCGGGCTCAGCACGAGGGTCATCGCCTGGAACAGCGCCTGCGTCGCCCCGATCGTCATCCAGATCTGCTCGAGGTCGGCCTCGATGCGGTTCTCGCGGCGGAGCTTCTCGCGGATGGCCGCCCGCAGCGGGGCGATGCCGCCGTTCGGCGTGTAGTCGGTGCGGTCCTCGGTCCAGGCACGACGGGCGGCCTCGCCGATGTGGGCGGCGACGGGCACGTCCGGCTCGCCGATGACCAGCATCGCGATGTCTCCCTCGGTACCGCGGTCGGCCTCGTCCGACTGCATGCGGGCTGCTTGCTCGAACACCCGGCGGATGCCGGAGGCGGGGACGGTCTCGATGCGGCGCGCGAGCGATGGCATGCTCGTCACGGTAGCGAACGGTTGTTGCGGCACGGTTTCGGCGTTTCGGTGCTTTGGTCCAGACGCTCCGGCCTGGTAATGTTGGGGGCTGGCTTCCGCGTTCCCCGCCCACGGGTGGAACGCGATGCGACCAAGGGCCCCTCTACCCAGCGGTCGCGACCACCCGTAGAGACGAACAAGGAGCAACACGCATGGCGAACATCAAGTCGCAGATCAAGCGCATCAAGACCAACCTCAAGGCCCAGGAGCGCAACAAGGCCTACCGTTCCGAGCTCAAGACGGTCATCCGTCACACCAACGAGGCCGTCGTCGCCGGCGACAAGGACAAGGCCGTCGCGGCCCTGACCCTCGCCTCGAAGAAGCTCGACAAGGCCGTGAGCAAGGGCGTCATCCACAAGAACCAGGCCGCGAACCGCAAGTCGGCCATCGCGAAGAAGGTCGCGTCGCTCTGACGCACGGACCCTCTGGTCTGAAGGCCCCGCACCGTTCGGTGCGGGGCCTTCGTCGTTCGCGGAGTGCGGGTTCGCCACGCGGAGGGTGGGATGTGCCGGCGCGGGCGGGGTGTGCCGGCGCGGGCGGTGGTGTGCCGGCGCGGGCGGTGGTCTGCCGGCGCAGGCGGAGTGTGCCGGCGTCGGCGGGGTGTGCCCGCGCCGGTGCCGGCGCAGGCGGTGGTGTGCCGGCGCGGGCGGTGAGCGGGCAGTGTTCGTCCCGCTCGGCGTGCGCGCGCAGCAGGTACCGCCCGATGGGCGGAGCTGAGCGGCGGGTCGTGCCCGGTCGCCGTGCCGGTCCGAGCGGTCCGGATCGCCGGCTCGGGTCCGGCAGGTCGGCCGCGGACGGTCGGCTCCAGCGGAGCAGCTCCGGCGGAGCAGCTCCGGCGGGTGGGCTGTCGCCCGTCGGTGATTCCTGGAGGCGCGGCTCGGCTCAGCGCGCCTCGCCGCGCCGGGCGATTGTCCGGACCATGACCTCGAGCGCGTAGTGGGCGTCGCGCGACCCGCCCTTCACCGCGGTGTCGGCCTCGGCGATGCTGATGATCGCGTTCGCGAGGCCGGACTCGCTCCACCCGGCGACGTCACGCTGGGCGCGCTGCACCTGCCACGGCGCCATGCCGAGCGCCGACGCCGCCTGCCCGCTCGGGCCGCGGAAGGCGCTGACCTTCGCCATCGTGCGGATCTTCGAGGCGAACGCCGCGACGACCGGCACCGGGGCCTCGCCCGTCGACAGCGCGTGCCGGAGCTCGACGATGGCCGGTGCCGAACGCCCCGCGAGCGCGATGTCGGCGACCTTGAACGCGTTGGTCTCGACGCGACCGCCGTAGTACTTGTCGACGACCTTGTCCGTGATCTCCGCCGCCTCGTCGGCGAGGAGCTGCCGGCACGCCGCGGCGAGCTCGGCCAGATCGTCGGCGAAGGCCGCGACGAGGGTGCGCACCGCCGACGGGGCGATCTTGCGCCGGGCAGCCCGGAACTCGGCGGTGACGAAGTCGATCCGGTCCGTCTCGCGCTTGAGTTCGTCGCACAGCACCTCGATGCCGCCGCCCACACCGCTGCGGATCGTGTCGAGGAGCTTCTTCCCGCGCACGCCACCGCCGTGTCGCAGGACCAGGGTGACGTCGTCCGCCGGCGCACCGAGGTACGAGATGGTCTCGGTGATGAACGCGTCGGTGCACTTCTCGACGTTGGTGACCCGGACCAGACGCGGTTCCCCGAACAGGGACGGGCTCGCGAGGGTCGCCAAGAGCCCCGGCGCGTACTGGTCGGCTTCGAGGTCGTGGACCTCGAGCGCGGGGTCTTCACCCACGAGCAGGTCGCGGAGCACGCCGCTCGCACGCTCGGCGAGGAACGGCTCGGGCCCGGTGACGAGCACGACCGGCGCCGGGCGGATCCCCGACCAGGGCACCTGGTCGATCTTCGCTGCGGCGCGTGCGGGCTTCTTGGCGGGCATGTCTCGATCCTACGGGCGACGGCCGACGCCGAGCGCTCCGCCCGGACGCCCCTCGCCGACACCGGACGCCGCGCAGACGCCGGACACCGACCTGACACCGGACACCGCCCCGGCACCGGACACCGCGCCGGCGGCCTGCCACCGACGTCGGGAGTCCCGCCCCGGTGCGAGCGCAGGGACCGACGGATCGCGCTGCGGGGACCCGGGAGCACCCCGCGGGGACCCGGGAGCCGAGCGCTCGGTCCACACCCGGAGCCCGCCCGAACCGTCCCGCCCGACCACGATCGTCCCGAGCAGATCGGTCCGGTACGCCCGGGTCCCGGCGGCGTCGAGCATCTCGAGCGCCGACCGGGTCGGGTGCCCGTACGTGTTGTCAGCACCGACACCGATGAGCCCGACCGCTGCCGCCGTCTCGCGGTACAGGAGCGGGTCCTGGTCGGCGGATCCGTGGTGTGAGACCTTGACGACGTCGATCGGGACCCGGTCGGCATCGTCCTCGGCGTCGAGGACACCCCGGAGCCGCCGCTGCGCCGTCTCCCCCAGGTCGCCGAGGAACAACCCGCTCACGCACGACGGGCAGTCGGGTCCGGGCTCCGTGCGGAGGACGAGGCTTGCAGCGTTGCCGCTCTCCCCCGCTCCCGCACGCGGCCACAGCAGCCGCCACCGCAGGGGCCCGAGCGTGCCCGCAGTGGTGTCGTCAGCCGTCCGGACGTCGATGCCCGCGTCCACGAGCGACCGGCGGACCCGCTCGTCCTCGGGGCGGCCGGTGGGCCCGACCAGCGCCGTCCTCACACGGTCCGTCACCGATGCCACCGCGCCGACGTGGTCGCGGTCGAAGTGCGTCAGGACGAGCAGGTCCACCCGGTCGACACCGAGGAGGTCCAGGCAGGCGCCGAGCCGTTCCGGGTCGTCCCCGACGTCCACCATCGCGACGCCGGTCCCGCCGCGGATGACCACGGCGTCACCCTGCCCGACATCGCACGCCGCGATCGCCCAGTCGCCCGGCAGCCCCGCGCGGACGACGATCCGCGGCACGGCGACCGACGCGAGTCCGATCACCGCGACGGCACCCGCGGCGACGAGCAACCGGAACCGGACCGCGCCCGGTGTCAGGACCGCGACGGCGATGCAGGCGCTCACGACGGCTGCGGCGGCCACGCCGGTCACACCCGCGGGCCACGGCGCCGCCGCGACAGGGAGCGCAGCGGCGCCGTGCGCGATCCCGCCGATCGCCGTGGCCGGCGCCCAGGCGATGGCGGCGAGCACCGACGCACCCCACGGCCACAGCGGCGCGAGCACGCAGGCGCCGAGCCCGACCACGGTGACGATCGGCGCGAGTGGCTCGGTGAGCAGGTTGGCCGGCACCGCGTAGGTCGGGAACGCAGCCGACAGCGGGATCGTCACGGGCCAGCAGGCGACCTGGGCCGCGACCGGGATCGCGAGTGCCGCCGCCAACGGCGTCCGGAGGCGCGTGGCGAGGACCGCGGTCAGCGGTGGACCGAGCACGACGATCCCGCTCGTCGCGAGCACCGACAGGGCGAACGCGAAGGAGCGGGCGTACCAGGGATCGGCGACGAGCATGCCGACCACGGCCAGGGCGATCAACGGCACGCCCCGGACCGGGCGACCGGCGAGGTGGACCACGAGGACGACCACCGCCATCACCGTCGCGCGCACGATCGACGGGTCCGGCCGGACGAGGACGACGAACGCCGCCAGGAGCGCGATCGCCACCGCAGCGCGAGCGACGCGGGAGAGTCCCACGAACCGGCCGAGCACGACCACGAGGCCCACGATCACCGCGCAGTTCGACCCGGACACGGCGGTCAGGTGGGTGAGCGCCGAGGTCTCCATCGCCGCCTCGGTTCCGGGGTCGAGTCCGCTCCGGTCGCCGATCGCCAGGCCCCGCAGCAACGACGCTCCGGGTTCCGGCAGCGCCCGGGTGACCGCCACGAACGCCTGCCGTGCCCGATCGGTCGCGGCGAGCAGCCCCGTCGGCGGCGTGGTCCGGACGGCTCCGCGCAGGAAGGCGACGTACGCCGTGGCGTTCCCCGGTTCGTCCGGCTCGAGCACGGCCGCCCCGCGCAGCCGGGAGCCGGCGGCGATCGGTCCGTCGGCGCCGGTCCCAGCCGGGACCACCCGGACCGGGACGTGCAGTCCCTCGGTGTCGCCCGCGTCGACGAGGGTCCCGACGACCGAGCGGTCCCCCGGCGCGAGGTCGCGGGTGAGCACGACCTCCACCGTGACCGTCCCCGCACCGTCCAGCGCGACGGGACTCCGGCGGGCGTCGCCGACCACCACCGCGACCGCCACCACGGTGCAGAACGCCGCCGCGACGACGACGATCCCGACGAGGCCGACGAGGCCGACGGCACGCTGTGGACGCCGGACGCAGAGCCAGCCGATGCCCCCGCACACCGCCGCCGCACCGATCAGCACGACCCATCCGGCACGCTCGGGCGACCCGACGAGCAGCGCGGCCCCGACCCACGCGGCCGCCGCAGGCAGGGCCACGCGCAGGTCGCGGACGCCGGGCGTCGTCTCGACGGCCACCGGGAGGCCGATCAGACCCGCACGCGGTCGCGGAGCTCCGCGAACCGAGCGTCACCGATGCCGCTGACGTCGAGCAGGTCCTCCACCGCGGCGAAGCGTCCGTGCTCGTCGCGCCATGCGAGGATGCGACCCGCGAGCGACGGGCCGATCCCCGGGAGCGTCTCGAGCGCGGTCTGGTCCGCCGAGTTGAGGTCGACGACGGTGCCGCTGGACGCACCGGTGGCCCCAGCCCCGACGTCGGCGCCCGCGCCCGGCGGACCGTCGACGGGCTCCGGGATCGCGGTCTCCCCCGTCGCCGGAACGTACAACCGCTCGCCGTCGGCCAGCACGCGCGCGAGGTTCACCCGGCTCAGGTCGGCATCGTCACGCGCACCGCCCGCCCGGTCGACCGCGTCGGACACCCGGCTGCCGGCGGTCAGGGTGACGAGGCCCGGCCGCGCGACCGCTCCGAGGACGTGCACCACCACCCGGTCGGCCACGGCCGAGGCGGACGGCGACGACCCGCGGACGCCCGGGGACCCAGGACCGCCCGTCGCCGCGGTGGACGACCGGACGGACGGCGCTCCGGTGACCGTCAGCGCACCACCGCCGTCGTCCGGTGCGGACGAGCCCGACCGGGCTCCGAGCAGCACCACGACCAGGGCGATGACGACCACCACGGCAGCCAGGAGCACCGCGGCACGGGGCGACACCGCCAGCGCGGCGAACCGCGACGAGGACGAAGACAAGGACGAGGGCGACGAGGACCCGGACCGACCATCACCAGACGACATGCCGGCACGCTACGGACGCACCACGCCCGACCGGGGGCCCGCCCGGAGACCGGTGGACCACCGGACGGTCCGCTCGCCTGTGGAGGAACGACCGGACCAACCAGACCGACCAGACCGACCGGAACGACCACACCGACCGGAACGACTGAACGGGCCGGAACGACCAGACGGACCGGACCGACCAGAACGACCAGCCTGACCGGACCGCCCGGACCGACCAGCCCGACCGGACCGACCCGCCGGAGCGCTACCCCTTGATGGCGATGTTCACGAGCTTCGGCGCCCGCACGATCACCTTCACGATCTCGCGCTCACCGATGTACCGCTGCACGTTCGCCGACGCCCGCGCCATGGCCTCCAGCTCCGCGGGCTCGATCGACTTCGACACCTCGAACGAGTCCCGCACCTTGCCGTTGACCTGCACGACCGCCGTCAGCGACTCCTGCACGAGCAGCGTCGGGTCGGCCTTCCGCCACCCGTACGTGGCGACGGTCGGCTCGTAGCCCAGCTTCTCCCACATCTCCTCGCCGACGTACGGCGCGAAGACCGCGAGCCCGAGCGTGATGGTCTCGACGGCCTCGCGCACGGCGGGGTCGGCCGCGCCGGGCCCGTTGTCGATCGCCTTGCGGGTGACGTTCACCAGGTCCATCAGCCGCGCGATCACGACGTTGAACTTGAACGACTCCATCATCCCCGGCGCATCGGCCAGGAAGCGGTGCGTGACCTGCCGCAGCGCACGGTCGCCGTCGGCCCAGACGACGTCGGGCGACGAGGTGACGTCGAGCGCCAGTCGGTAGGCACGGGCGAGGAAGCGTGCCGAGGCGGACGGCGAGACGTCCTCCCAGTTGATGTCGTCCTCCGGCGGACCGGCGAAGCCCATCACCAGGCGGATGGCGTCCACCCCGTTCGCGTCGAGCTCGTCACCGAGCGAGACGCCGCCCTTCGACTTCGACATCTTCGAGCCGCCGGACAGCACCATGCCCTGGTTGAGCAGCGCCGAGAACGGCTCGGTGAAGTCGAGGTAGCCGAGGTCGAACAGGACCTTGGTGACGAAGCGCGCGTAGAGCAGGTGCAGGATCGCGTGCTCGATGCCGCCGATGTACTGGTCGACGGGGGCCCACTTGCGCGCGACCGCGGGGTCGAACGCCTGCGTGTCGTCGTTCGCGGCGAGGAAGCGCAGGAAGTACCACGACGAGTCCACGAAGGTGTCCATCGTGTCGGTGTCGCGGAGCGCGGGGGTGCCGTCCACGGGGTTCGGGACGTTCACCCAGTCGGTCGCGCCACCGAGGGGCGAGGTGCCCTTCGGCTTGAGGTCGAGGCCGTCGGTCTCGGGCAGCCGCACCGGCAGCTGGTCCATCGGCACCGGGTGCTCGGTGCCGTCGGCGCCGTGGATGATCGGGATCGGGGTGCCCCAGAACCGCTGGCGCGAGATGAGCCAGTCGCGCAGTCGGTAGGTCTTCGCGGCGCGTCCGGTGCCCCGCTCCTCGAGCAGGGAGATCGCCGCGCTGATGGCGTGCTGCTTCGACATGCCGTCGAGCGGGCCGGAGTTGATCATCCGACCGGTGCCGGTCAGTGCCTCGCCGGTGGACACCGGGTCGAGTGCCGGGAGCTCGGTGTCGGGCGTGATCACCGGGATCGCCCCCGTCACGGCGGCGTTGGTGTCCACCACGACGCGGACGGGCAGGTCGAACGCCCGGGCGAAGTCGAGGTCGCGCTGGTCGTGCGCCGGCACGGCCATGACGGCGCCGTGGCCGTAGTCGGCGAGGACGTAGTCGGCGGCCCAGATCGGCAGGCGCTCCCCCGTCAGCGGGTGGATCGCGAAGCGGCCGAGCGGCACGCCGGTCTTCGGGCGGTCGGCGTTCTGCCGGTCGATCTCGGAGGTCTTCTGGGTGGCGGTCAGGTAATCGGCGAACGCAGAACGCACCGAGTCGTCAGCAGGTTCGACCAGCGAAGCGGCCAGGTCCGAGTCCGGCGCCACGACCAGGAACGTCACCCCGTGGATGGTGTCCGGGCGCGTGGTGAACACCGTGACGGGCTCGTCACGCCCCTCGATCACGAAGTCGACGTCGGCACCGACCGAGCGACCGATCCAGTTGCGCTGCTGGGCGATGACCTTCGCCGGCCACCGACCCTCGAGCTGGTTGAGGTCGTCGAGCAGCCGGTCGGCGTACTCGGTGATCTTGAAGTACCACTGCGTCAGCTTCTTCTTGACGACGACGGCGCCGGAACGGTCCGAGGTGCCGTCCGGCAGCACCTGCTCGTTGGCGAGGACGGTCTGGTCCACCGGGTCCCAGTTGACCCAGCTGTCCTTGCGGTAGGCCAGGCCCTTCTCGTACATCTTGAGGAACAGCCACTGGTTCCACTTGTAGTACTCGGGGTCCGAGGTGTGGATCTCGGTCGTCCAGTCGAACGAGGGCGCGTACCGCTTGAACGACGCCTTCTGCTGCTCGATGTTCGCGTAGGTCCAGTCCTTCGGGTCGACCCCGCGCTTGATCGCCGCGTTCTCGGCCGGCAGACCGAACGAGTCCCAGCCGATCGGGTGCAGCACGTTGAAGCCCTGCTGCCGCCAGTACCGCGCCACGAAGTCGCCGAGCGCCCAGTTCTCGGCGTGCCCCATGTGCAGGTCGCCGGACGGGTACGGGAACATCTCGAGGATGTACTTCCGGGGACGCGTGTCGTCGAGGTCGGTCGTGAAGAGCCCGAGCTCCTCCCAGCGCGGCTGCCACTTCTCCTGCAGACGACGGAAGTCGTAGGCGTTCGGGTCCTCGGGGTACGGCTCGGTGGTCACGGAACTCTCATTCAGTCTGGAGGCACGGATCACGTCCGTCGGACGCGCTCCGGTGGTCAAGGATATAAGGCCGGGAGGAACGGATCACCGCACCGGCGTCGGCCCGCCCCCGGCGGGTGGTCGGCTCACGCCGCCAGGAGCCGCCCGTCGCGCATCCGCAGGGTCCGGTCGACGAGGTCCGCCGCGACCGGCACGTGCGACACGATGACGACCGTCCTGCCGCCCTGCCGCGCGGCCCCGACGAGGTCGCGGAGCACGGCGTCACCGAGGTCGGGGTCGATGTCGGCCGTCGGCTCGTCGAGCACGAGCACCGGGAACGCGTGCAGGAGCGCCCGGGCGAGCGCGAGCCGGTGCGCCTGCCCACCGGAGACCAGTGCCCCGCGCTCCCCCACGCCCGCGTCGAGGCCACCGCGACCGTGGACCCAGGCGGCGAGACCGACCCGGTCGAGGACGGCGAGCAGCTCGTCGTCGGTCGCGGTGTCGCGGGCGAAGAGCAGGTTCTGCCGGACCGACTGGTCGAACACGAACGGGTCCTGCTCGATCAGGCCGACGCGCGCCCGGACGGCGTCGGGGTGCATGTCCCGCGCCTCGACACCGTCGAGCGTGTAGGAACCCTCGTGGTCGACGAACCGGACGAGGGCGTCCACGAGCGTCGACTTGCCGGCGCCGCTCGGGCCCTCGAGGACGACGACCTCGCCGGGGTGCAGGTCGAGCGACACCCGGTCGACGGCGGCGGCCGCGGCGCCGGGCCAGCGCACCGAGACGTCACGGAGGGCGATGGTGACCGGACCGTCGACCACGAGCGAGGCGGGGTCGGCGTCGGCGTCCGGCTCGGGCACGATGCCCGCCGGCACCTCAGCCGGGACGACCCGCTCGACCCGGTCGGCCGCTGCGCGGACCCGGCGGAACGTCAGGACCGCGAGCGGCACGCCGCCGACGACCTCGAACAGCGCGAGCGGGACGAACACGGCGAGGGCCCAGAGCGGCCCGTCGAGCGCTCCGGTGACCACCGCGGGCGCGCCGACGGCCAGGATCCCGACGACCGCGCCGCCCCCGACGAGACCGACGAGCGCACCGACCAGGGACTCGACCGTCCCCCGACGCCGCACCGCCCGGGTCACCCGGGCGTCGAGCCCGGCGATGTGCTCGAGCCGCTCGTCGAGCGTGCCGTACGCGGCGAAGACGTCGAGCGTCCGCACGGTGTCGAGCACGAGGTCGGCGACGTGGCCGCGGTCCGCCGCGGTCTGCTCGTCGGAGCGCCTGGCGACCGACAGGGTGACGACCGTGCCGAGCAGCGCGGCCACGGCGAGGGCGACGAGCAGCACGACCGCCGCCGGCACCGACACGACGGCGACGGCGATGACCGAGAGCAGCGCCGCCACCCCGGCGGACACGAGCGGACCGACGACCCGGATCGGCAGGTCCTGCAGCCGGTCGGTGTCCGTGACGAGCCGGGTGAGGAGGTCACCGCGGCCGGTGGCGCCGAGTCCCGCCGGCGCGACCGAGGACAGCCGGCGGTACATCTCGGTGCGGACGACGGCGAGCTGCCGGAACGACGCGTCGTGCCCGGCGAGGCGGTCCACGTAGCGCAGGGCCGCCCGGCCGAGCGCGAACGCACGCACGCCCACCATGACGAGCGTCAGGTACAGGATCGGCGGGTGCTCCGCCGCCCGGGTGATGAGGTAGCCGCTCGCCGCGAGCAGTGCGACGGCGCAGACCGCGCTGAGCGCGCCGGCGGCGACCGCCTTCGCCCACCCGGCGCCGTGCGGCATCGCGAGCCGCAGGACCGAGCCGTCCCGCGCGGCCCCGCCGCCACGCCGTCGGCGCGTCGGACGGGGGCCGACGTCGGGGGTCTGCCGTGCCTCCTGGCTCATGCGCGCACCCCGTCCACCGGGGTGACCGTGACCGCACCACCGGAGCGCACGTCGACGCGCACGTCCGCAGCCGCGACGACCGCGGGTCGGTGGCTCGCGACGACGACGACCGCGCCGTCGTCGGCGAGACGTCGCAGCGTGCGGACGACGTGCGCCTCGGCGTCGGCGTCGAGCGCGGACGTCGGCTCGTCGAGCAGCACGAGTCGCGTGTCCGCGCGCCGGACGCGGTACAGCGCCCGCGCGACGACCACACGCTGCGCCTGCCCGCCGGACAGGCCGCTGCCGCCGGAGCCGACCGGGAGGCACGGGTCGAGTCCCAGCCCCGCCTCGCGCAGGGCGGTGCGCACCGCCGCGTCGTCGGGGGTCGCGCTGAGCGCGACGTTCTCGGCGACGGTGCCGCGGACGAGTCGGGGGCGCTGGTCGGCCCAGGCGGTCCGCTCGGTGACCGTGCTGCCCCCTCGACCCGGCACGGTCACGGTGCCGTCGTGGGGCAGTGCGCCGCGGATCGCCGCGATGAGACTGGACTTGCCGGACCCGCTCGGACCGGCCAGCACGACGAGCGTGCCCGGCCCGGCCCGCAGGTCGAGCGGCCCGATCACGACGTCGGGACGGCGGACGGTGAGCCCCTCGAGCACGAGGTCACCGGCCGCGGGGAGGCCGCCGGGCCGTGCCGCGGGTGCCGTGGTGTCGTCGAGGACGTCGAGGACCGCCGACGAGGCCTCGACACCGTCCTGCGCCGCGTGGAAGTCCGCACCCACCTGGCGGATCGGGGCGAAGGCCTCCGGTGCGAGCACGAGCACGAACATCGCGGCGCCCAGCCCGAGCGAGCCGTCGACGAGCCGGATGCCGATCGACACCGCGACGAGCGCGACGGCCAGGCTCGCGGCCAGCTCGAGGGCGAACCCGCTCACGAACGAGAGCCGGAGGACACCGATCGTGCCACGCCGGTACTCGTCGGTGACGACACCGATCCGGCCGACCTGGCGCCGCGCGCGGCCGAACACCTTGAGGGTGGCCAGTCCCTCGACCGCCTCGGTGAAGGCACCGCCGAGCGTCGCCAACGCGTCGGACTGCTTCCGCTGCAGCGCCTGGGTGGCGAGGCCGATGAGGATCATGAACACCGGGATCACCGGCAGGGCGCACAGCACGACGAGACCGCTGGTCAGGTCGCCGAGGCCGATCGCCACGAGGAGCACCGGTGTGGCGATCGCGGTGAGCGCCAGCTGCGGCAGGTACCGGCCGAAGTACGCGTCGAGCGCGTCGAGGCCGGGGCCGAGCGTGGTCGCGAACGCCGAACTGGAACGCTCGGCGAGCCACGACGGCCCGCGTTCCGCCGCGCGGGCGAGGACCGTCGCCCGCAGCTCGCTCTTCACCGTCGCCGCGGCGCGGGCGGCGAGGTCGTCGGTCGCCCAGGCGGCCACCGCGCGGACGAGGAACGCCGCGGCGAGGAGCGCGAGCGCCGGGACGAAGGCGCCCGGGACGCTGCCGTCACGGACCGCGTCGACGCCGAGGGTCACCGCCGCCGCGATCCCCCACGCGATCGCGATCGTCGCGAGCGTGCGGAGGACCCCGGTGCCGGCGGCCGCGACGATGAAGCCGCGGGCCGTCCGCGACAGCCGCAGCAGGCGCGGGTCGAGCGGCTTCACCGTCGCCGCCTAGTGCGCGGCCTGGGTCACGTGGGCCCGGGTCACGCGCTTGCGGAAGATCCAGTACGTCCACGCCTGGTAGGCGAGCACGAGCGGCACGAAGATCAGCGCCACCCAGCTCATCACCGTCAGCGTGTACGAGCCGCTCGAGGCGTTGTACACGTTCAGGCTGTTCGCCGGGTCGTTCGTCGCGGGCATGACGTCCGGGAAGATCGCGGTGAACATCGCCAGCACGATGGCGGCGATCGTCAGCGCCATCAGGGCGAACGCGCGCCCCTCCTTGCCCCAGGCCGTGCAGAGCACCGCCAGCACGAGGGCGAGCGCGGCGACGACCGACAGGACGATCGAGGTCGGGGTGGACCGCACGAACGCCATCCACACCAGGAACGCTGCGCCCACCACGATCGTGAGCACGCCGGCACGGGTCGCGAGGCGCTTCGCCCGCTCCCGCATCTCGCCCTCGGTCTTCAGCGCGACGAACACGACACCGTGCGTGAAGAACACGAGCAGCGTCGCGAGACCGGTGAACAGCGCGAACGGGTTGAGCAGGTCGAACAGCGTGCCGGTGTAGTTGTGGCCGGCGTCCATCGGGATGCCGCGGACCACGTTGCCGAACGCGACGCCCCAGAGGAACGACGGCACCGCGCTGCCGACGATGATCATCAGGTCGAACCGGCGCTTCCACTCCAGGTGCTTGTTCTGGTGCCGGTACTCGAACGAGACGCCGCGGGCGATCAGCGCCGCGAGGATGAGCAGCAGGGCCAGGTAGAACCCGGAGAACATCGTCGCGTACCACTCCGGGAAGGCCGCGAACAGGCAGGCGCCCGCGACGATCACCCAGGTCTCGTTGAGGTCCCAGACCGGCCCGATCGTGTTGATCAGGACCCGACGGTCGGTGTCGTCCTTGCCGAGGAACGGCAGGGACATGCCGACCCCGAAGTCGAAGCCGTCGAGGACGAAGTAGCCGACGAAGAACAGGCCGACGATCGCGAACCAGAGAACGGGGAGATCCATCAGTAGACCGTCACTTCGTGCTTGACCTCGCCGGTGGCCTCGTCGACCTCGGCCGGTGCGCCGGGGCCCTCCTGCGCCACCTTCTTGATGAGCCGGAACTCGACCACCGCCAGCGAGCCGTAGATGAGCGTGAACACGATGAGCGAGATGAGGACCTCGACCCCGGTGACGTTCGGCGAGACGCCGTCGCTCGTCTTGAGCAGCCCGAACACGAGCCACGGCTGGCGGCCCATCTCGGTGAAGATCCAGCCGACGATCATGGCCGCCATCGGCAGCGGGACGGTCCAGGTGGCGATGCGCCAGACCCACCGCTGCGTCGGGAAGCGGCCCTTGCGGGTCAGCCAGAGCCCGACGAGCGAGACCAGCACCGCGCCGACGCCGAGGGCGATCATCCAGCGGAACGACCAGTAGGTGACCCAGATGATCGGCTTGTAGTCGCCCGGGCCGTAGACCTGGGAGTACTGGGCCTGCAGGTCGTTGATGCCCTCGACCGTGCCGTTGAAGGTGTGCGTCGACAGGAACGACAGCAGGTACGGCACGCGGATCGAGAACAGCTCGTGCACGCCGTCGGGGGTGCCGAGCGTGAAGATCGAGAACGACGCGTCCTTGCCGGTGGCGGTGTTGTAGAGCGCCTCGGCCGCGGCCATCTTCATCGGCTGCGTGTCGACCATGGTGAGGCCGAGCTGGTCGCCGGTGAGGACCGTGAGGGCCCCCGCCGCGAGCATCGTCCACATGCCGAACTTCAGCGCCGGCATCATCGTCTCGAGGTTCTGGTTCCGCGCGAGGTGGTACGCGGCGACCGAGATGATCACCGCGGCAGCGACCATGAAGCAGGCGAAGAGCGTGTGCGGGAAGGCGGCCAGCGCGACCTTGTTGCCGAGCACGGCCCAGATGTCCGTGAGCTCCGCGCGGCCCTTGGCCTCGTTCATCGCGAAGCCCACCGGGTGCTGCATGAACGCGTTCGCGGCGATGATGAAGTACGCCGACATCATGGTGCCGACGCTCACGCACCAGATGCTCGCGAGGTGCAGCCCCTTCGGCAGGCGGTCCCACCCGAAGATCCAGATGCCGATGAACGCCGCCTCGAAGAAGAAGGCGAGGATGCCCTCGAGCGCGAGCGGGGCGCCGAACACGTCACCGACGAAGCGGGAGTAGTTCGACCAGTTCATGCCGAACTGGAACTCCTGCACGATCCCCGTCACGACGCCCATCGCGAAGTTGATGAGGAAGATGCGCCCGAAGAACCGGGTCAGCTGGAGGTAATGCGCGCGCCCCGTGCGGTACCAGGCCGTCTGGAACACGGCCACGACGACGGCCATGCCGATCGTCAACGGGACGAAGAGGAAGTGGTAGATCGTCGTCAGACCGAACTGCCACCGCGACAGGAGGAGCGGGTCGAGGATGTCGTTCATGCGGCGTTTCCGAGCCGGTTCGCCGCGCGCTGTTGGTGCACGTCAGTTGCTTCCTGTGGAGGGGAACTTCTGGTGTCACTGGCCGTTGGGACACCACCACGTTACCTCCCGGACACATGGTTCGACAAGTTGTAGAAACCCGCTCTGCACGAACGTGCAGGAGAGTTGCACGGCACAACCGTGCGGAACACTGGTGCATGCGCCGTGTGCACCAACGACGACAGGTGCCGGGCAGATTGCCCGACACCTGTCGTTTTGTGGTGCTGTGCGTGCTACAGCAGGTCGTTGTCCTGCAGGAACGCCTTGGCGACGGAGGCCGCCGACTTCTGGTCGACCGAGTTCTGACGGTTGAGCTCGATGAGCGCGTCGGTCGTGAGGAGCTTGTTCACCTTCTCGATGGCGTCCGCCGCCTTCGAGTCGAGGTCCTTCGACACGATCGGGGTGACGTTGTTCGCCGGGACGAGGTGCTTCGGGTCCTCGAGGGTGACGAGCTTCTCGGTCTTGATCGAGGCGCTGGCGGAGTAGATGTCCGCGACCTGCGAGTCACCGTCCTGGATCGCCTTGATCGTCAGCGGGCCGCCCGAGTCGTTCTGCTGGTTGACCTCGCCGGTGATGCCGTACTTCTCCTTGAGGCCCTTCGGACCGTAGGCGGCCGTCGCGAACTCCGGGTTGGCGGCGATCGAGATCGTGCCGCCGATCTTCGAGAGGTCGGCGATGGACTTCAGGTCGTACTTGTCCGCCGTCGCCTGGGTCACCGTGTAGGTGTCGGCGTCGGAGGCGTCGGCCGACGGCAGCGCCTTGACGTCCGACGGCAGCGCCGACTTCAGCGCGGAGTTGATGCCGTCCGTCGTCGTCTCGGTCGTGGTGTTCTTGCCGTCCTCCTGCAGGAGGTAGTTCAGCAGGTTGCCGTTGTACTCCGGGAAGACGTTGATGCTCCCCTTCGCGATCTCGGGCCAGTACGCCTTGCGCTGACCGATGTTGAGCTTCTTCGTGACGGTGAAGCCCTCGTGCTCGAGCTCCTGCGCGTAGAGCTCGGCGATGATCTCGTTCGACGGGTACGCCTGCGAGCCGACGACGATGGTCTTGGAGTCCCCGCCGCCGGAGCCGGAGGAGAGCGGGTCGCTCGACGAGCAGCCCGCGAGGGCGATGGCTGCCGCGGACGCGACGGCGATCGTCGCGGCGAGACGCCGGGTCGTTGCTGTGATCACGGGTGGGTTCCTTCCACAGGGGTTGATGCTCGTGGTGCTGAGCTTCGGGAGCTCCGACGCGACAGACGCGCCGACCCGGCGGAGACACCCGCGGGGACGGCGAGCCGCTGCAGCGCGGCGAAGACGATCTCGAACGCGATGGCGAGGGCGATGACCAGGAGCGATCCGCCGAGCACCTCCGCGTAGTCGGAGTTGGCGATGCCGGAGAAGGCGTAGCCGCCGAGTCCGCCGGCGTTGATGTAGCCGACGAGGGTCGCGGTGGCGACGACCTGCAGCACCGCCGCACGGATGCCGCCGACGATGAGCGGCAGGGCAAGCGGGATCTCGACCTTGCCGAGGACCTGCCAGCCGGTCATGCCCTGCGCCTTGGCGGCGTCGATCGTCACCCGGTCGATCGCCTCGACGCCCGAGTAGGCGCCGGCGAGCACCGACGGGATGGCGAGGACGACGAGGGAGATGAGCGGGGCACCGAGCCCGAGGCCGATCGCCAACGCCAGCAGGGTGAGGAGGCCGAGCGTCGGGAGCGCGCGGATGCCACCGGAGACACCGACCGCGATCGAGCGGCCCTTGCCGGTGTGGCCGATGGCGAGACCGAGGGGCACCGCGATCACCACGGCGATCGCGACCGCGAGCAGGGTGATCCAGACGTGCTCCCAGAGCCGGACGCCGACGGCGTTCTGCCCGACGTTGTTCGCCGGGTCGAAGATCCAGGCGATGCCCTGTGCGAAGAGGTTCATGCGGACACCTCGTTCGCCCGGACGTCGTCGGCGGCACGACGGCGGACGGCACGGGCCGACCGGCTGCTCCCCCGGGTCCACGGCATCACGAGCCGGCCGATCCCGACGAGCAGCACGTCGAACACCAGCGCGAGGACGATGGTGAGGACGATGCCGGTGAGGATCTCGGCGCTGATGGCACGCTTGAGGCCGTCGGTGAGCAGGAAGCCGAGGTTCGGCACGCCGATGAGCGCACCGACCGTGACGAGGCTGATCGTCGACACCGACACCACGCGGATGCCGGCCAGCAGCACCGGACCGGCGAGCGGCAGCTCCACCTTGAAGAACCGCTGCGTCGGCGAGTACCCGAGCGCCTCGGACGCCCCGACGACGTCCTGGTCCACCGCGTCGATCGCGTCGGCGGCGGACCGGGCCATCAGGGCCACGCCGAAGATCGTCATCGCGATGACGACGTTCACCGGGTCGAGGGTGCTCGTGCCGATGATCGCCGGCAGGACGAGGAAGAGCGGCAGCGCCGGGATCGTGTAGAGCAGGCTCGCCACGACGACGATGGTCGACGCGGTGCCGCGCGCGACGCCGCTGCGCTTCCGGAGCCGCGAGACGAGCAGGCCGATCGGGACCGACAGCAGGAAGCTGATGACGATCGGCGGGATCGACAGCCAGACGTGCGCGATCAGGTTGTCACTGATCGTGTCCGTGTTGCCGAGGACCCAGTTCACGCGTCACCCCGGGTCTCCTGGGGCACTGCCGCGGCCGCGTCGACGACCTGCACCGGACCGGTGAGCACGCCGGCGGCGCGCCCCTCGCCGTCGACCACGATCGGGCCGGTCGGCGTCTGCTCGACGCGGAGCGCACGGCGGCCACGGCCGGCGCCGATGAAGTTCGCGACGAAGTCGTCGGCGGGCTCGGCCAGGATCTCGGCAGGGGTGCCGAGCTGGGCGATCTCGCCGCCCTTCTTCAGGATGACGACCTGGTCGCCGAGCTTGAAGGCCTCGTCGATGTCGTGCGTGACGAAGACCACCGTCTTGCCGAGCTCGCGCTGCAGCCGGATGAGCTCGTCCTGCAGGTCGTTGCGGACCAGCGGGTCGACGGCACCGAACGGCTCGTCCATCAGCAGGATGTTCGGGTCGACCGCGAGCCCGCGGGCCACACCGACGCGCTGCTGCTGTCCGCCGGAGAGCTGGGAGGGGTACCGGTTCGCGAACGCGCGGTCGAGGCCCACCGTGTCCATCAGCTCGAGGGCGCGCTGCCGGGCGTCGGCCTTCGAGACGCCGGTGAGCAGCGGCACCGTGGCGATGTTGTCGACGACCTTGCGGTGCGGCAGCAACCCGGCGTTCTGCATGACGTAGCCGATGCTCCGACGGAGCTTGACCGGGTCGACGCCCGCGACGTCCTCCCCGTCGATCTCGACGGCACCTGCGCTGGGGTCGACCATGCGGTTGATCATCCGGAGCAGCGTGGTCTTGCCACAGCCGCTCGACCCGACGAAGACCGTCGTGGTCCTCGAGGGGATGACGAGGCTGAAGTCGTCGACCGCGTTGGTGCCGTCCGGGTAGGTCTTGCGCACCGAGCGGAACTCGATCATGGGTGCCCTTCTGTTCGGAGGTAGCCCGACTCCGAGTGAGAGTACCCGTCGGGTGCGACACCCGTTCCCCCGTGACGGCGTGTGTCGCCTCCTGGACAGCGCGAACGGCGTCCGGACGGGGCGACGCCCGCACCCCTGGCCGGGGTGCGGGCGTCGTCGGATCACCGGTCGGGACGCCGCTCGGGCGCGCCGCGCAGCGGGTCAGGAGGCGGCGATCACCGCTTCGAGGTGGGCCCGGCTCATCGTCCGGTACTCCTCGATCAGCGCGGTCTCCGGGTTCGCCGGGTCGCGGTGGGCGCGGGCGAGGACGGCGTGCGACGACTCGGCGAGGACCACCCAGGTGCGGGCGAGGCGCTCGGTCGTCGGCATGCCGAACCGCTCGTGCATGATGTGTGCGACGGCGCCGCCGAGCGCCGCCATCCGGTCCTCGGCGTCGCCGGTGCCGGTGTCCGCCGCGTCGCCGAACCGGATCGCCCGGAAGCCGGGCTCGGTGCGGTACATCTCGGCGGTGACGTCGATGAGCGCGTCGCAGGCCTGCTGCCAGGTCGTGGCACCGCTGGTGTCGAGGGCGGTGATGAACCGCTCCGCGAGTCGCTGGGTGCTGCGGATCGCCAGCGCCTCGACGACGGCGATCCGGTCCGGGAAGTAGCGGTAGACCGTGCCGATGGACGCTCCGGCGCGCTCGGCGACCATGGCGGTGGTCAGGCGCTCGAACCCGATCTCGTCGATCACCCCGGCGGCCGCGTCGAGGAGGCCGGCGAGGCGCGCCGAACTGCGGGCTTGGACCGGCTCGTTCCTGAGCAGTGATGATCCCCCCGGCAGTGCGTTCGATACCTCGGTGACGAGCACGTGTTCTCCTCTTGCGCGGGCAGCGCTTCTCAAGTGGGTGGCTGACGGACCAACTGTCGCAGAGACCGGCTGGAATATCGCTGCGACTCTCCCAGTACACGTGTGAGGTCGTACGTGAGCCAGGTCCGACGTGGAATGATGGCACGATGCCCGACCCGACGCCCCACGAGCCGTCGCTGGCCGAGCCGATCCTCCACCGGGCCGCCCGCATCGAGGACGCCGTCCAGGAGTTCCGCGAGCACCGCGCACGCCGCCGCGGGCTCGTGCCGACGGTGATCCCCTACAACGGCTACGGCGCACCGGGCTGGATCCGCGTCCTCTGCCGGGTCCTGCTCACCCGACGCGGGCTGGCGTCCGACGCCTCGTACTACGGCGTGCGCGGGTGGCGCAGCTTCACGAGCGTCGCGGTCGACGCGGCCGAGGTCACGATCACGGCCGGCGGCACCTCGCACGTCGTGCAGTCGGACCGCGGCGGGGTCGTCGACACCATCGTGCCGATCGACCTCGAACCGGGCTGGCGCACGATCAAGCTGTCCGCCGGCGGCATGCGTGACGTCGAGGCGGACGTCTTCATCGTGCACCCGGACACCCGCTTCGGACTGCTGTCGGACATCGACGACACCGTCATGGTGACCTCGCTCCCCCGCCCGATGCTGGCCGCGTGGAACTCGTTCGTGCTCACGGAGCACGCCCGCCGGCCGGTCCCGGGCATGTCCGTCCTGTACGAACGGGTGCTCGCGCAGCACCCGGGCGCCCCGACGGTCTACCTCTCCACCGGCGCCTGGAACGTCGCGCCGACCCTGCAGCGCTTCCTGAGCCGGAACCTCTACCCCTCCGGCACCCTGCTGCTGACCGACTGGGGCCCCACGCACGACCGGTTCTTCCGGAGCGGGCAGCTCCACAAGCAGCAGAACCTCGAACGGCTCTCCCAGGACTTCCCGGACGTGCAGTGGCTGCTCGTCGGTGACGACGGCCAGCACGACGAGACCCTCTACGGCGACTTCGCCCGGGCGCACCCCGAGAACGTCGCCGGCGTCGCGATCCGCCAGCTCTCCACGAGCGAGGCCGTCCTCGCCGGTGGTCGTTCGCGTGCGCAGGAACGCTCGCGCGAGTCCCAGGCTCCGTGGGTCTACGCACCGGACGGCGCGGGCATGTGGTCCGAACTCGCCCGCGTCGGCATCACGCGCGCCGATCCGAGCGACCCGGCCTGAGCCATCCCTCAGCAGGAGCCACCGCCAGCGGGGGCGACGGTGGTTGGATCGGCCCATGAGCCCGGCTGACACCCCCACGAACCGCATCGAGGACCACGCCCTGATCGGCGACACCTACACCGCCGCGCTCGTCGGGCGGGACGGCACGATCGACTGGGCGTGCCTGCCCCGGTTCGACAGTCCGTCGACCTTCGCCTCGATCCTCGGCACCGAGGACCACGGGCACTGGACCCTCGCCCCGACCGACCCGGACGCGACCGCGAAGCGCCGGTACGACCCGGACACGCTCGTCCTGTCGACCGTGTGGACGACGGGGACCGGGGTGGTCGAGGTCACCGACTTCATGCCGATCGGGGCGCACCGGGCGAGCATCGTGCGCCGGGTGCGGGGCCTGCGTGGGTCCGTCGAGGTCCGGCAGGTGCTCCGGATCCGCTTCGACTACGCCCGGGCACTCCCCTGGGTGCGGCAGATCGGCGGCGACGAGGACCCCGCACTGCTCGCCACCGCCGGCCCCGGCTCCGTGATCGTCCGCGGCGTGCGCTTCCACGCCGACGACCACCGGCACTCCGCCACGAGCACCGTGCACGACGGCGAGGTGCTCGACACCGTCCTCACCTGGTACCCCTCGCACCGGGAACCGCCGGCGCCGCTCGACGTCGACGCGGCCCTGCACCGCACGGTGCGCTGGTGGCGGGACTGGATGTCGACCGCACGGACCGACGGCCGGTACGCCGAGGCCACCCGTCGGTCCCTCGTGATCCTCCGCGCGATGACCCACGCCGAGACCGGTGGGGTCGTGGCCGCCGCGACGACGAGCCTGCCGGAGGATCCGGGCGGCGAACGCAACTGGGACTACCGCTACGTCTGGCTGCGCGACGCCTCCCTCGCGCTCGCCTCGCTCATCGCGCACGGCTACCGGGACGAGGCGGCACACTGGCGCGGATGGCTCCTCCGCGCCATCGCCGGCGACCCCGCCGACGTGCAGATCATGTACGGCATCGCCGGGGAGCGCGAGCTCCCCGAGCGCGAGCTGTCGAACCTGCCCGGCTTCGCCGCCTCGACCCCCGTCCGCGTCGGCAACGGCGCCTACACGCAGTACCAGGGCGACGTCTTCGGCGAGGTCCTCGCCGCACTGCACGACGCCCGCGAGCTCGGCGTCGAGGAGAACGCCGACTCGTGGGCGCTGCAACGCGCGCTCCTCGGCTACGTCGAGGAGCACTGGCAGGAGCCCGACAACGGCATCTGGGAGATGCGCGGCCCGAGGCGGCACTTCACGCACTCGCGGGCGATGATCTGGGCGGCGTTCGACCGCGGGGTCGCCGCGGTCGAGGAGTTCGGCCTCGAGGGTCCCGTCGACCGCTGGCGCACCCTGCGCGGAGCGGTCCGCGCCGAGATCGAGGAGCACGGCTGGAACGCCGAGCGCGGCAGCTACCGGCAGCACTACGACACCGACGAGGTCGACGCGAGCCTGCTCGTGCTCCCCCAGATCGGCTACCTGAAGGCCGACGACCCGCGCATGACCGGCACGGTCGCCGCGATCGAGCAGGACCTCCGCACCGGCGACGACGGCCTCGTGCTCCGGTACCGCACCTCGTCAGGCTTCGACGGGCTGTCCGGCAGCGAGCACCCGTTCCTCGCGTGTTCGTTCTGGCTCGTCGAGCAGTACGCCGCGTCCGGCCGGGTGGACGACGCCGAGCGGCTCATGGACGTGCTCACCGGGTACGCGAACGACGTCGGCATGCTCTCCGAGGAGATCGACGTCGCCACCGGGCACCACATCGGGAACACCCCGCAGGCGCTCTCGCACCTGACGCTCGTGTCCGCGGCGGACGCGATCGCCCGGGCCCGCGGCACGGCCGCCGGCCACCGCACCCGCCTCGCCGTCCACGACGGCGGCACCCGGTCGTGGACCGGCGAGGGTGAGCGGGCGGGCACACCCGCCTGACGTCGTGGTCGCGACCGCAGACGGACGGGAGGCACGGTGCCAGCCGGCACCGTGCCTCCCGTCCGTCAGCAGCGCCCGATCAGGGCGCCGACGTCACGTCCGTCAGGACGAGGACTCCCAGTCCGCCGGGCCGCGCGAACCCGCGCGGTACTCCTCGAGCGGGACCTCGTCCGCCTTCCAGGCGTCGACGACCGGCCCGACGATCTCCCAGCAGCGCTCGGCCACGTCACCGCGGATCGAGAGCAGCGGGTCGTCGTGGAAGATCCCGTTCAGGACCTCGCCGTAGGGGGTCAGCTCGCCGTCGGCGAAGGACGAGGACAGCGTGACCTGGCCCATCTCGAAGGGGTTGCCACCACCGTTCGCCGACACCGTCAGCTCGATCTCGTCCGGGTTGAGCACGATGCGGAGCGTGTCCGTCTTCGGGCGACCCGAGAGGCCGGAGGGCAGGCGCGTCACCGGCTTGAAGGTGATCAGGACCTCCTTGCGGCTGGCGCCGAGGGCCTTGCCGGAGCGCAGCGTGAACGGGACGCCCTTCCAGCGCGCGGTGTCGACCTCGACCGAGATCTCGGCGAGCGTCTCCGTCTGGCGCGACTTGTCGACGCCGTCCTCGTCCTGGTACGACGGCAGCTCCTTGCCGTCGATCGTGCCGGCCGTGTAGACGGCACGACGCGAGGCGACCTTCGGGTCGCCGCCCTTGAGCTCGGTGGAGCGGAGCACCCGCGCCAGCGACGAGCGGAACTCGACCGCGTCGATGTCCGACGGGGCGTCCATCGTCACGATGCCGAGGATCTGCAGCAGGTGCGACTGGATCATGTCGACCATCGCGCCGGCCTCGTCGTAGTACTGGGCGCGGTTCTCGAGACCGAGGGTCTCGTCGTAGAAGATGTCGACCTTCTCGATGTTCTCGGCGTTCCAGATCGGCTCGAACAGGCGGTTCGCGAAGCGCAGGCCGATGATGTTGAGGACCGTGGTGCGACCGAGGAAGTGGTCGGTGCGGTGCACGCGCTCTTCCGGCACCAGCTTGAGGACCGTCTCGTTGAGGGCTCGGGCGCTCGCGACGTCGGTGCCGAAGGGCTTCTCGAACGCGAGGGTGGTGCCCTCGGGGAGCTCGACCTGCTGGAGCGCCTCGCAGATGTCGGACGCGATCTGCGGCGGGAGCGCGAAGTAGAGGATCGGCTCGGCGTCGGCGTCGGCCGCGGCGAAGAGCGCCTTGAGGTGCTCGGGGTCGGTCGGGTCACCCTGGATGAACTGCGTCGAGGCGAGGGTCGCGTCGACCTCCGGGCCCTTCACGTCCTGCGACGCGAAGGACTTCGTGACGACGTCCTTCCACTGCTCCTCGCTGCGGGCGCTGCGGCCCGTGCCGATGAGCTGGACGGGGACCGCTCGACCGCTCTGCAGGAACGTGCCGAGGCCCGGCAGCAGCAGGCGGGAGGCGAGGTCGCCCGTCGCGCCGAAGATGATGAGAGTGCGCTTGTCGGTCACCGGAGGTGACTCCTTTCGCTGGTGTGGGGGTGGTCCGCTTGAGGCCAAGCCGTGGGCGGACTGGTTGATTCCCGAACGGGTCGGGGAGTTCGTGTCCGGACGCACTTCGGGCGGCACCGGTGTGGTGCCGCCCGAATGTCAGGTGCGCTGCGGGTCCGGTCAGTGACCGAAGTTGCCGCGGTAGTACTCGTAGACCCAGCCGACGAGGGTGACGGCCACGCAGGCGAGCCCGATCGGCACGATCCAGAGGCCGGCTGCGACACCGAGGAAGCAGAGGCCGGTCGCACCGGCGAGCAGGATCGGCCACCACGACCACGGGCTGAAGTGCCCGAGCTCGGCGTCGCCGTCCTCGATGTTGGCGTCCGGACGGTCCTCGGGCAGGACGCCGCCCTGCGAGGACATGACCTTGCCGAGGTAGAACGCGATGAACGCGGACATGATCCCGGTCAGGCCGATCGAGACGGTCCCGACCCATTCGGGACGGCCGTAGCTGATCAGCGACCAGATCGTGTACGCCGCGTCGGCGAGGATGAAGAAGACGAACAGGATCCAGAACAGGTTGGTGTTGGCGCGCATGGCCTTACTTCACCTCGCCCTTCGCGGCGTCGTAGGTCGGGGCGTCGGGGGCGTCCTTCGCCGGGCCCACACCGATCGGCACACCGGCCTCGGGGTGGTTCAGGTCGAACGCCGGCGACTCCGAACGGATGCGCGGGATCGACGTGAAGTTGTGCCGCGGCGGCGGGCAGCTGGTCGCCCACTCGAGCGAACGGCCGTAGCCCCACGGGTCGTTCACGGCGACCTTCGGTGCGTTCCGGGCGGTCACGTAGACGTTGAAGATGAACGGCAGGAACGAGATCGCCAGGATCATCGAGCCGATCGTCGACAGCTGGTTCATCCAGGTGAACCCGTCGTTCGGCAGGTACGTCGCGTACCGACGCGGCATGCCGATGACGCCCAGCCAGTGCTGGATGAGGAACGTCGTGTGGAAGCCGATGAACAGGAGCCAGAAGTGGATCTTGCCGAGACGCTCGTTGAGCATCTTGCCGGTCCACTTCGGCCACCAGAAGTAGAACCCGGCGAACATCGCGAACACGACGGTGCCGAAGACCACGTAGTGGAAGTGCGCGACGACGAAGTACGAGTCGGACACGTGGAAGTCGAGCGGCGGCGACGCCAGGATCACACCGGTGAGACCACCGAACGTGAAGGTGATGAGGAAGCCGACCGACCAGAGCAGCGGGGTCTCGAAGGTCACCGAGCCGCGCCACATCGTGCCGACCCAGTTGAAGATCTTCACGCCGGTCGGGACCGCGATGAGCATCGTCATGAGCGAGAACCACGGGAGCAGGACGCCACCGGTGACGTACATGTGGTGCGCCCACACCGTGACCGAGAGGGCCGCGATCGAGATGGTCGCGTAGACGAGGGTCTTGTAGCCGAAGATCGGCTTGCGGCTGAACACCGGGAAGACCTCGGAGACGATGCCGAAGAACGGCAGCGCGATGATGTACACCTCGGGGTGGCCGAAGAACCAGAAGAGGTGCTGCCAGAGGAGCGCCCCGCCGTTCGCCGGGTTGAAGATCTGCGCGTTGAACACGCGGTCGAGACCGAGGCCGAAGAGCGCCGCCGCGAGGACCGGGAAGGCCATCAGCACGAGCAGGGCCGTGACGAGGGTGTTCCACGTGAAGATCGACATGCGGAACATGGTCATGCCCGGTGCACGCATCGTGATGATCGTGGTGATGAAGTTCACCGCGCCGAGGATCGTCGAGAAGCCGGTCATGCCGAGGCCGAAGACCCAGAGCGTCCCGCCGAGGCCGGGTGTGAACGTCGTGTCACTCAGTGGTGCGTAGGCGAACCAGCCGAACGACGCGGCACCCTGCGGGGTGAGGAAGCCGCCGACCGCGATGAGCGCGCCGAAGACGTAGAGCCAGAACGCGAAGCCGTTGAGACGCGGGAACGCGACGTCGGGGGCACCGATCTGGAGCGGCATGATCGCGTTCGCGAAGCCCGAGAACAGCGGCGTCGCGAAGAGCAGCAGCATGATCGTGCCGTGCATCGTGAAGAGCTGGTTGTACTGCTCCTTCGTCGCGACCACGTGCAGGCCGGGCTCGAAGAGCTGGGCGCGGATGACCAGGGCCATCACACCCGCGAGCAGGAAGAAGATGAACGACGCGATCAGGTACATGTACCCGATGGTCTTGTGGTCGGTGGACGTGATCCACCGGACGATGATGTTGCCCTTGCGGCCGACTCTCGACGCCTGGAAGTCCAGGGTCGTGGAGCCTGCCGCCGGCTGGCCGACGAGCGACGTGGTCATCTGACGGAGCCCCTACTCGTTCTCGGACGCCGTCACGGGCGCCTTGTTGTTCGGTTCGTTCGTGTTGGTGTTGTACTCGTTGCCGAGCAGACCCACCTTGCCCTGCTTCTCGAGCGAGTCGAGGTACTCCTGGTACTCGGTCGGCGTGACGACCTTCACCTGGAAGAGCATGAGCGAGTGGTACTCACCGCAGAGCTCCGCGCACTTGCCCTGGTAGGTGCCGAGCTTCTCCGGGATGAAGTACTCGTCGTTCTGCTTCCCGGGGATCATGTCCTTCTTGTAGAGGAAGTCGATGATCCAGAACGAGTGGTTGACGTCGCGCGAGGAGAGCTCGATGTGGACCTTCTTGCCCTTGGGCAGGTAGAGGGTCGGGAGCTGCGACTCGTCGATCGCGCCGTTCGCGTTCTCTTCTTCCTGGGCCTGGATGCCCTGGTAGTAGACGCTCTTGGACTTGTCGTCCTCGTTGATGTAGTTGAAGTCCCACGCCCAGCGCTTGCCGTAGACGTGGATGGTGGCGTCGGCGTTCTTGAACGGCTGCTCGATCGCGGTCTGGTCCTTCGCGGTGAAGGCGAAGAAGCCGAGCACGAGGATGAGCGGCACGATCGTGTAGAAGATCTCGAGCGGCATGTTGTACCGCATCTGCACCGGCAGGCCGGTCTGGCCCTTGCGGCGGCGGTAGACGATCGCGGCCCAGATGATGAGGCCCCACACGATCAGACCGACGGCGAGGAGCACGACCCAGCTGGTGGTCCACAGGCCGACGATGCGGCTCGTGTGGTTGGTGACGTCCTTCGTCTCCTCCGTGCCGGGGAGCCATCCGTTCAGCTGCTGCTGCGTGCAACCAGCCAGTGCGATGACCAGACCGACGGCCACCGGGACGGCCGCCCAACGTATACGGCGATTCGAACGCACTGTTACCTCTCGGAAGAACGTGAAACCGGAGCAGGCCGCGACGTGAAGGTCGCGCATGGCTCGCTCCCAGCTTGGTTGGAACACTCCTAGCTTACTCGCAGCTCGGGGCCGCTCGCGCACACGCGACACACCTCGGGCCGCTATCCGCAACGGCCCAGGACGGGTTTTCCCTGGTCGTGCCGCATGCCGCGCCCGGGAACGAACGAGCGGGGAGCGACCGTGTCGGTCACTCCCCGCTCGTGTCGGGTCGACGGGTGCTCAGTGGAAGCTGTCACCGCACGCGCAGCTGCCCTGCGCGTTGGGGTTGTCGATCGTGAAGCCCTGCTTCTGGATGGTGTCCTCGAAGTCGATCGAGGCACCGTCGAGGTACGGCACGCTCATCTTGTCGACGACGACCTCGACGCCGCCGTCGAACTCGGCCGTGGCGTCGCCGTCGAGCAGGCGCTCGTCGAAGTAGAGCTGGTAGATCAGGCCCGAGCAGCCGCCGGGCTGCACGGCCAGACGCAGACGGAGGTCGTCGCGACCCTCCTGCTCGAGGAGGCTCGCCACCTTCGCCGCGGCCGCGTCGCTGAGCAGGACGCCGTGCGACGGCGCCTCGGTCGTCGGTGCGTTGTCGGTGATGGTGTCGCTCATCCGCGCGTCTCCCTCCGTGCGGTGTCGATCACCGCGCTCGGATCGATTGTAAGCACCGTCAGCCGCGAGTCGCGAGACGCGCCAGCAGGATCGCCTCCGACGCGATGGCCCGGTGCAGCACGCCGAGGTGCTGCGACTCGTTCGGGCTGTGCGCCCGGGTGTCCGGGTCCTCGACGCCGGTGACGAGGATCTGCGCGTCCGGGAACTGCGCGGCGAGGTCCGACACGAACGGGATCGACCCGCCGATGCCCTGCTCGACCGCCTCGTTGCCCCAGCCCTCGCGCATGGCGACCCGCGCCTCCTGGACAGCCCAGCCGGCGGTGTCCACGAGGAAGCCGTCGCCGGCGTCCGGCTCGGAGATCTCGAGGCGCGCGCCGAACGGCACGTGCGCGCGCAGGTGCCGTTCCACCGCCGCGTACGCGTCGGTCGCCGCCTGCCCGGGCGCGACGCGCACCGACACCCGCGCCGAGACCGTCGGCAGCAGCGTGTTCGACGCGTTCGCGACGCTCGGGACGTCCATGCCCGTGACCGTGATCGACGGCTGGAACCACATGCGGGACAGGACCTCGCCGCGACCGACGGGACGCACGCCCGGCAGCAGTGCGGCGTCGGCGGCGAGCTCGTCCTCGGTCCGCGTCGGCACGTCGGCCTCGTACGCGGTGAGGCCCTCGACCGCCACGGCACCGTCGTCGTCGTGCAGGGAGGCGAGCAGCCGCACCATCGGGATCATGGCGTCCGGAGCCGCTCCCCCGAACATGCCGCTGTGGCTCGCGTGCTCGAGTGTCGTCAGCGTCAGCTTGAAGGTGACGTTCCCGCGGAGGGACACCGTGATCGACGGGACCTCGGTCGACCAGTTGTCGCTGTCCGCGACCACGATGACGTCGGCGGCGAGGTGCTCCTGCTGCTCGCGGAGGAACGTCCGGAACGACCGGGAGCCGAACTCCTCCTCGCCCTCGATGAACAGGACCACGCCGAGGTCCAGGTCGTCGCCGAACCGGGCGTGCAGCGCCCGGAGCGAGGCGATGTGGGTCATCACCCCGGCCTTGTCGTCCGAGGCGCCGCGCCCGTACAGGCGGTCGCCGCGCAGGGTCGGCTCGAAGGGCGGCGTCTCCCAGAGCGCGTCGTCGCCCTGCGGCTGGACGTCGTGGTGGGCGTAGAGCATCACGGTGGGCTTGCCGTTCCGGGCCGGGCGCACCGCGAGGACGGCGGGCTGGCCGAGCTCGCCGCCGGCGGCCTCGACCGTCGCCGTGTCCCCCTCGACCGCCGACCGGACGATCCGGACGGCGTCGTCCGCGAACACGCCCGTCGACCGCGCCAGGTCCGCGACGGCCTCGGCGCTGGCCCGCACGTTCGCCGGGTCGAACGCCGACCAGGACACCGACGGGAGCCGCACGAGGGCGGACAGGTCGGCGATCGTCGTGGGCAGCGATCCCTGCACGTGTTCGCGGAGGGCGTCGAGGAGTGCGGGGTCGGTGGCGGCGGCGTGCTGGTCGGTGTCGGTCATGTCCCGTAATCTAGAGGACGATCCAGCACGCAGACCGCAGTCAGGAACGCACCGTGGCGAAGGCAGCCCCCAAGACCAACACGACCGTCAACCCGTCCGAGGCCGAGCTCCTCGAACAGGGGAAGGGCCGTCCGACGCCGACCCGTCGCGAGCGCGAGGCGGCCAACCGCCGTCCGATCGTTGGCGGCTCCGCCGAGGACAAGAAGGCCGCTCGTGCCCGCCTCGCGAACGAGCGCGAGAAGGCCCGGGTCGGCATGGCCAACGGCGAGGAGCGCTACCTGCCGGCGAAGGACCGCGGCGAGCAGCGGAAGTTCGTCCGCGACTGGATCGACGCCCGCTGGAACGTCGGCGAGATCATGATGCCGGTGCTCGTGCTGTTCCTCATCGTCGGGTTCGCCGCCTCGCAGACCGTCATCGCGTCGTACTCGCTGCTGCTCGTCTGGGCGTTCGTGGCGCTCTTCGTGCTCGACTGCCTCGTGCTCTGGCTGTCCTTCCGCAAGAAGCTGACGGCCAAGTTCGGCACGATGCAGCGCGGGACGTTCCTCTACATCCTCACGCGTGCGTGGCAGCTGCGCTTCCTGCGCCTGCCGAAGCCGCAGGTCAAGCGCGGGCAGTACCCCACCGTCTGACCCCTCCACGAAGCGCCGTCCGGTCCGCCGGGCGGCGCTTCGTCGTGCGCGGGCAGTGGGTCCGATGCGGGCGCGGGCCCGCTGCCTCCCCGCCGAGCGGGCGAAATACGTCCCGCTCGCGGCCTCCAGGCGGCAGTTCTCGCCCGCTCGCCGAACCTGAGCGGCACGTCGTGCCCGCTCGCCGCCGCCCGCTCGTCGAACGTGAGCGGCAGTTCCCGCCCGCTCGACGAACGCGAGCGGCACGTCGTGCCCACTCGCCGCCGTCCACTCGCCCCGCCCGCTCGCCGAACGCGAGCCGCGCATCGCGCTGCCGACCACCTGCGGATCGACGCGCCGACCACCCACCGGACTGGAGGCGCGGTGCACCCCAGCCCCGCGCCTCCAGTCCGTCAGGCGCGCGCCGTGGGCTCGCGACTCGTCCGATCCGCACCGGCGAGGTCGCGAGAAGTGCCGCTCCGCGGCGCGCGCGACGGCACCTTGCGCGACCTCGCGGCAGCGCGCGCGGCGTGTCTCGCGACCTCGCCGCAGCGCGCGCGGCGTGTCTCGCGACCTCGACGACGGAGGTGCGACCTCGCGCGGCGACCCGGACGCGGGGAACGAGACCCGGCGCTCAGCGCGCGGCGCGCCGCAACCGCCGGCGCCGCAGCCGGTTGATCCGCGCGGCCCAGGTCGGCCCCTCGTAGAGGAACGCCGTGTAGCCCTGCACGAGGGTCGCCCCCGCGTCGATCCGGTCCTGCACGTCCTGCTCGCTCGTGACGCCCCCGACCGCGATGACGCAGAAGTCCTCGGGGACGGCGGCCCGGACGCGACCGAGGACCTCCAGGGAGCGGGCGGCGACCGGTGCGCCGGACAGTCCCCCGGCGCCCATCGCCTCGACCTCGGCCGCGGGGGTCCGGAGTCCCTCGCGCGAGATCGTGGTGTTGTTCGCGATGATCCCCGCGAGCCCGATCGACACCGCGAGTCCGGCGATCGCATCGATCTGGTCGTCGGTGAGGTCCGGCGCGATCTTCACCAGCACCGGGGTCTTGCCGGCGGCGTCGCGCACGGCGGTGAGCAGCGGGCGGAGCTGGTCGAGCTCCTGCAGACCGCGGAGCCCCGGGGTGTTCGGCGAGCTGACGTTGACCGCGAGGTAGTCGGCGAACGGTGCGAGCCGCCGGGTGGACTCGAGGTAGTCGTCCACCGCGTCCTCGACCGCGACGACCCGGCTCTTGCCGATGTTCACGCCGATGACGGGTCGACCGGGGTGCCGACGGGCGCGTTCGAGCCGACGGGCGGCCGCGGCGGCGCCGTGGTTGTTGAACCCCATGCGGTTGATGAGCGCGCGGTCCGGGATGAGCCGGAAGAGCCGGGGTCGCTCGTTGCCGGGCTGCGGCTTCGCCGTGATCGTGCCGACCTCGACGTGCCCGAAGCCGAGGACCCCGAGTCCGGCGATGCCACGAGCGTCCTTGTCGAACCCGGCGGCGAGGCCGAAGCGGGACGGGAAGTGGATCCCCATCGTGGTCACGCCGTCGGCGGCCGAGGGGCGGCAGTACTGCTCGACGACCCGACCGAGGACGGGCACGCGCGGCAGCCACTTGATCACCGCGAAGGCGATGTGGTGCGCGCGCTCGGGGTCCATGTTGGCGAACACCGAGCGGAAGACGACGGCGTACCCGTTCCGGACGACCCGCTCGGCGATGCCGCTCACGCCTCGGCCCCGGCCGGGCTGGTGGTGCCGTGGTGGTCGAGGCGGAGCTGGGTGATGGCGTCCTCGAAGTCCTCGAGCGAGTCGAAGGCCTGGTAGACGCTCGCGAACCGCAGGTAGGCGACCTCGTCGAGCTCGCGGAGCGGTGCGAGGATCGCAAGCCCGATGTCGTTCGCATCGATCTGGCTCGAGCCGGACGACCGCACGGTCTCCTCCACGCGCTGCGCCAGCACCGCGAGGTCGCCGTCGGTGACCGGGCGCCCCTGGCAGGCCTTGCGCACGCCGGAGACGATCTTGTCGCGGCTGAACGGCTCGGTGACCCCGTTGCGCTTCACCACGTTGAGCGAGGCGGTCTCGGTGGTCGAGAAACGGCGCCCGCAGTTCGGGCACTGACGTCGGCGGCGGATGGAGGTTCCGTCGTCGCTCGTCCGGGAGTCGACGACGCGGGAGTCCGGGTGGCGGCAGAAGGGGCAGAACATGTCGTGCCCAGGCTACCGGTTCGTGCGCTCCGTCACGGCGGCGCCGTGCGCGGGGAGCTGCTCCTCGGTGGCGAGGGCGGCGATGTGCGGCGCGACCTCGGCGAGGGCGTCGGGCGTGTACCGGACGACCTGCTGGGGCCGCAGGAACGTCGAGGCGGACAGCCCGGACCCGAAGCGGGCCTGCCCGCCGGTGGGCAGGACGTGGTTCGACCCGGCGAGGTAGTCGCCGAGGCTCACGGGCGTGCTCGGTCCGACGAACACCGCACCGGCGGCGTCGATGTCGGCGAGGACCACGTCGTCGTCGGCGGTCTGGATCTCGAGGTGCTCGGGTCCGTACGCGTTGCTCACAGTCGCCGCGTCGGCGAGCGAGTCCACGAGCACGATCGCGGACTGCGGTCCGTCGAGCGCGACCTGGAGGCGCGACACGGTCCCGACGCGCGCCGCGCGTTCCGGGATGGCCGCCTCCACCGCGTCGGCGAACGCCGCGGACGTCGTCACGAGGACGGCGCCGGCCTGCTCGTCGTGCTCGGCCTGGCTGATGAGGTCGGCGGCGACGTAGCCGGGGTCCGCGGTGTCGTCCGCGATCACGAGGATCTCGGTCGCGCCGGCCTCGGAGTCGATGCCGACCGTGCCCCGCACGATCCGCTTCGCCGCGGCCACGTAGTTGTTCCCGGGACCGGTGACGAGGTCGACCGGCTCGAGGCCGATCTCGCCGACACCGTGGGCCAGGGCGCCGACGGCTCCGGCGCCGCCCATGGCGTAGACCTCGTCGATGCCGAGGAGCCCGGCCGCGGCGAGGATCGTCGGGTGGACCGCGCCGCCGTGGGCGCGCTGCGGCGGCGACACGAGCGCGATCGACCGGACGCCGGCGACCTGCGCGGGGACGACGTTCATGACGACGCTCGAGGGGTAGACGGCCTTGCCGCCGGGCACGTAGAGCCCGACGCGGCGCATCGGCTGCCAGCGCTGGTGCACCTCGGCACCGTCGGCCAGGGTGGTGACGGACGCGGCGGGGACCTGTGCGGCACTCGCCGCCCTGACCCGGCGGATCGCCTCGTCGAGCGCCGTGCGGAGTTCCGGCGTCAGGCCGGCGACGGCCGCGGCGATCTCGGCCGCCGGGACCCGGACGTTCGCGGGCGCTCCCCCGTCGAACCGTTCGGCCTGGTCGCGCAGCGCCGACGCCCCGTGCTCGCGGACGGCGTCGACGAGCTCGCGGGCGGCGTCGACCGCGTGCGAGACGTCGCCGGTGGCGCGCGGCATGAGTCGGAGGAGTTCGGCGCGGGCGGGGAGCCCGCCGCGGAGGTCGATTCGCTGCATCATGAGGGTGTCGATCCTACCGAGCGACGCCGTGTGGCCCAGTAACGTGAGGGTCGATGAACTTCGAGAAGGCACGACGCCTCGTCGGCGACCTCGTCCGTGTGAACGAGCGCTACGCCCGGGACGGCCACTACCGGAACGACGTCCGCGAGCGACTCGGGCGGACGGTGTCCCGCGTGGACGTCGGGGTGGCCCGGCGCGAGCGCGACCGTGCACCGCTGACCGCCCGCCCGTTCGAGGGCCTGGTGGAGACGAGCCTCGCGCTCGCCGGCATCCGGACGACCGACCGTGCTCCCGAGGTCGTGCTCGTGGTCGACGAGCTCCGCGAGGGCGCTGCCTTCGCCGGTGTGCAGACCGCACTGGCCGTGGCGCTCGCGCTCGGCGGACGGCTCGGCCGACCGGTCCGCGTGGTGATGGTCCGCTGGACCACGCCGGGCAACAGCGCCGCCGCGGCCGAGGCCCTCGTCGCCGACCGCTTCCCGGAGTCCCTAGTCGACGGCCGCCCGGGGGTCCGGGTGGTCCGCCGCGAGGACGTCCTCGACACGACGTTCGGCGATGACGACGTCTGGATCGCCACGCACTGGAAGACCGCGCACCCGATCGACGTCGCGGTCACCGCCGGGGTGATCGGCCGCGAGCGCGTCGTCTACCTCGTGCAGGACTACGAGCCCGGGTTCAGCCCGTGGTCGACGGAGTACGCCGTCGCCGCCTCGACCTACCGCGCCGGCTTCCGGATGCTCGTGAACTCGGAGCCGCTGCGCCGGTACCTCGCCGAGGTCGAGGCACTCGACGTGCCGCGCGAGCGCACCTTCGCGCCGCACCTGGACCTCGAGCTGCTCGACCGCGTCGCCGAGGCACGCCGGCACGAGGACGTCGTGCGCGTGCTCTTCTACGGTCGTCCGAGCAAGCACCGCAACCTGTTCCGACTCGGCGTCGCCGCACTCCGGGTGGCGGTCCAGGAGCTCGCCGTCGACGGTCTGCGCGTCGAGTTCCACTCGGCGGGCGAGCAGCACGGCGACGTCGAGCTCGACGGCGGTCGCGGCGACGTGAAGCTCGTCAGCCACGGCACGATGCCGTGGGACGACTACTTCCGCTTCATCGCGTCCACCAACGTCGTGCTGTCGCTGCAGCACAGCCCGCACCCGAGCCACCCGCCGTTCGACGGTGCGATCTCGGGGGCCCGCGTCGTCACGAACGAGTTCCGGGACACCCGTGCGCACCTGCACCCGAACCTGACGGCCGTGCCCGCCGACGCCCGGTCCCTGGGGCTCGCCGTCGCCGACGCGGTCCGGCGGGCGGCGGCCGAGGGGCCGACGGGTGCCGTCCCGCTCGCCGACGGCGCGCTCGGGGGTCCGCTCGACGCGGCCGTCGACGCACTCGCCACCAGCCTCGAGGAGCCTTCCGCATGACCCGCACCACCCTCGTCGTCGTCCCGGTGTACGGCGATCTCGAGTCCCTGCTCCGCTGCGTGGACGGATTGGTCGAGCACCTCGCCACGGACCGCCACCGCGTGCTGCTCGTCAACGACTGCGGCCCCGACGCGGACGCGATCGAGTCCGCCCTGCTCGGGCGCATCGCTGACCGTCCCGGCTTCCGGTACGAACGCAACGACCACAACCTCGGGTTCGTCGGCACCTGCAACCGCGCCGTGACCGAGCTCGACGCGGGCGCCGACGGCGAAGCGGTCCTGCTGCTGAACAGCGACGCGGTCCCCACCGCAGGCTTCCTCGACGCGATGCTCGCCGTCCTCGACGAGGACCGCACCGGCGTGGTGACCGCCAGGAGCGACAACGCGACGATCGCGAGCATCCCGTACCGGCTGACGAACCGCGGCGCGGCGCGGACCGAGGCACGGACCCGCGCGGTGTGGGACGCGATCGCACCGCTGCTGCCGGCGTCGCAGGTGCTCCCCGTCGCGATGGGCTTCTGCTTCCTGACCCGGCGCGAGCTCGTCACCGAGCACGGCCTCTTCGACGAGGCGTTCGCCCCCGGGTACGGCGAGGAGAACGACTACTGCCTCCGCATCGCCGCGCACGGCTGGCTCGCGAAGATCGCGAACCGGGCACTCGTCCTGCACGCCGGCGGGAAGAGCTTCGCCGGCAACCGGTCCGCGCTGCGCGCCGCCCACCAGCGCGAGCTCGAGCGCCGCTACCCCTTCCTGCCGGACGCGGTCGCCGCCTACCAGCGGCACGGCACGACGGCGACCGAGCGGTTCGCCGACGTGCTCGTCCCCGCGGGACCCGCCGCGCGGCTGGCGGTCGACCTGCATCACGTCGAGGACGCCGCGGGGCTGGCCCGGCGGATCGACGCGGCCTTCGGGGACGGCTTCGCCCTGGAGGCGCGGCTCCCCGCCGGCACGCCGGCCCCGGACGGCTGGACGGTCACCACCGACGACCCGGACCCGGACGACCTCGTCACCGTGCAGGTGCTGGTCGACCCGACACCGGCCGACCTCGTCACGGCGAACCGCCGTGCGGCCTTCTGGGTCGTGATCGAGACCGGCGTCGCGTCCGTCCCGTGGTCGTCCGCGTCGTACCGCGCCGGGTCGGACCGCGTCGACGCCCTCGTCCGGCCGTTCGCGGACGTGGTGGGCCCGGAGGAGCTGGAGAGTGCCCGCGAGGGCGTGGAGCACAGCATGCTCGCTCCGCTCGAGGGCACCTCTGCCCACCTCGAGCGGCGCTGGGCGGCACTGCTCCCCCTCGACCTCGCTGCCGCCGAGGTCGGTGCACGCGGCGCCGCCACCGAGGTCGCGCGACTCCGCCGGGAGCTCGAGGATCTGCGCACGAGCCGGTCCTTCCGCACCGGTCAGGCGATCGCCAAGGTCGCCGCACGACTGCCGGGGCGTCGCTGATGGCCGACCGGAGCGGCATCGGACGCATCACCCGGCGACTCGCACGCGGGCTGCGGGGCCCCGAGAAGCCGCTGACCGTCACGGACCGGCTCGACCGGTGGGCGCGGCGCATCGGCGAGTTCGGCGTGCTCGACCGCCCGTACCTCGAGGCCCAGACCGGGCGGACCTTCGCCACCGACGACGAGGCGATCGCCTTCTACGTGCACAACGACGGCCAGCGGGGGCTCTCGCTCAGCCCCCTCGTGGAGCACGAGTGGATGCGCGAGCACCAGCCCGTGCCCGCGATGTCCTGGTACGACGCACTGCACCAGGAGGGGCCGGAGCTCTTCCAGACCGGACCGCTCTTCGACGCCGCGGCGTACGCGGCGTCGCTGCCGGCGGCCGACCGACCGGCGTCCACGCTCGATGCGCTCCGCCACTTCCTGCGGAACGCGACCGACGAGACCACGCTCCCCGTGCCTCCAGGCCGTCGCGGACCCGCGCCGACCTGGGCCGCCGTCCGCGAGTCGGCCATGGTTGCGGCTCGCGAGTTCGCCGCGGCCCAGCACCGGACCCGGCGTCGCTACCGGGCGACGTGGGACGGACCGGAGACCGCCGAGGTCCTCGCACGGTACCCGCGCGGGGCCGCCCGCCGCGAGGCCGAGCAGCCGCTCGTCTCCGTCGTGATGCCGGTGCACCGCCGGGCCGACGTCGTCGGCGCGGCCATCGCGTCCGTGCGCGCCCAGCAGCACGCCGCGTGGGAGCTCGTGCTCGTCGACGACGGGTCGGGTGACGACACGGTCGACGTCGTGCGCCGGGCCGCGGTCGATGAACCGCGCATCCGCCTCATCGAGCGCGAGAACGGCGGCGCCGGTGCCGCACGCAACACCGGGCTGGCCGCCGTGCGCGGCGACTTCGTGGCGTTCCTCGACGCGGACAACACCTGGCGGCCCGAGCACCTCGCCGTCGCGGTGTCGGCGCTGCTCGAGACGGACGGTCCCGGGGTGCACACCGGCGTGCGGATGATCGGTGCGAACAACGCCGACGACTCCACCGCGCCGGTCGAGACGTACCGCGGCGAGGACGGCACCCTCGACGACCTGTTCGCCGGGAACTTCATCGACCTCAACGCCCTCGTCGTCCGCCGGGACGTCGCCGCCGCCGTCGGCCCCTTCGACGAGACGCTCCGGCGGTGGATCGACTGGGAGTGGCTGCTCCGCATCGGGAAGCGCTTCGGCGTCCCCGCGTACGTCCCCGTGATCGGCGTCGACTACGACAACGTCCGCGACCCGCGGCGGGTCTCGTCCGCGCAGCCCGCGTCGTGGCAGGAGGTCGCGCTCGCGCGGCACCGCATCGACTGGGACGCCCTCGCCGCGGCGGCGCCCACCCGCGACGCCGCCCTGGTGTCCGTGGTCGTGCCCGTCTTCCGCGACTGGACGATGACCCGTCGGGCCGTCGACACCGTGCTCGGCGCGGCCGACCACGACGGCGACCGGGTCGAGGTCGTGCTCGTCGACAACGGGTCGCCTCGGTCCGTGTCGGCGATCCTCGGCGCGTGGTTCCGCGACGAGCCCCGTGTCGTGCTGCAGCGCGAGGACCGCAACCGCAACTTCGGGCTCGGCAGCGACCTCGGCCTCGCCCGTTCCGCCGGCGGCACCGTCGTCATGCTCAACAACGACACCGAGGTCACCACCGGGTGGCTCCGCCCGCTCGTCGCGGCACTCGAGGACCGTGCCGTCCTCGGCGCGCAGCCGCTCCTCGTCTACCCGGACGGCGTCGTCCAGACCGCCGGCACCGTCTTCGGCGGCGACAAGGTGCTGCCCTGGCACTTCCTCGGCGACCACCCGCGCCACGACGCGTCCCGAGCCTTCGGCGCGACCGCCGGCGACCCGGGCTCCCCCGCCCGGTTCACCGCGATCACCGCCGCGGCGGCCGCCTTCCGGGCCGCCGACCTGATCCGCTGGCACGGGTTCGACCCCGTGTACGCGAACGGCCTCGAGGACGTCGACCTGTGCCTGCGGGCCATCGAGTCCTCGCCTGCCGGATCGGCCTTCGTCGTCGTGCCGGCGTCCGTCGTCGTCCACCACGAGAGCCGCACACCCGGCCGCGACGACGCCCGCGTCGACAACCGCCGGATCTTCGACGAGCGCTGGCGCGGTCGCTACCCGGCCGCCGACGCCGTCGACCGGTACGACACCGCCGGCCTCCGGTACCTCGGCGTCGAACCCGGGCTGCCGAAGGGCCACGACGTGCACGTCCGGTCGTCGCGGCCGGTCGTCGTCCGCGAGGAGGGGGCAGTCGGGCTCCGCGTCGCGATCAAGCACGACGGGACCCGCGTGGCGGACGTCACGGCGCTCGTCGCCGCACTGGAGGCCGCCGGCCACACCGCGGCGGTCGACATGCCGACGTCCTGGTACCGGGGGTCCAGCGGGATCGACGAGGTGACCGTGACCGTGGTCGGCGGTGGCTCGGCGTCCGGCCGCGCCGGTGCGTCGTTCGTGCCGCAGCCGGGCGCACGGAACGTCGTGTGGGCCGCGCCGGGGCAGGTCGTGGCGGACGGGGACTTCGCGGTGGTCCTGCCGGCGGGGGACGGGGCGGAGCAGGTGGTCCGGGCGCTGTAGAGCCGAGGATCCGTCCTTTCTGGGGCCGTTTCTGCGGGCACGTTCACCGCCTTCCAAGCCAGACGCCGCCGTCTGTTCACGTTCGCGGAGCACGATGTCTGCATGTCGCTCCTCTCCGATGCCATGCGGTCGACCTTCACGACTAAGTGCTCCGTGTGCGGTGCCGTCATCCGGAGGCGCGACGCGCTCGCTCACGAGGGGCTGGCGTTCTGCTCGGTCCTGCACGAGGCCGAGTACATCGTCGCCACAGCGGACTGACGACTCCCCGTAGGATCGGGCGGTGCCCGATCGCTCCCTCGCGGTGTTCCCGGCCTACCGGGACAACCCGTACCTGAACCTCATGCTGCTGGCGCCGCGGGCGCGCGGCTGGAACGTCCTCGAGAGCACCCGCCTCGAGCAGCTCGAACAGCAGCTCGGACGCCTCGGCGCCGGTGACGTGTTCCACATGCACTGGACCGCGCCGATCGTGCAGCGGACCGACGACGACCTCGCTGCGGCCGGCGCACGCCTCGACCGCTTCCGCACCGCCGTCGACGCGGCACGTGCCCGGGGCGCCCGGCTCGTGTGGACGATCCACAACGTCCTCCCCCACGACGCCCGGCACCTCGAGCTGGAGCTGACGCTCGACCGGTACCTCGCCGCCACCGCCGACGTCGTGCACGTGATGAACGCGGAGACCGCCGCCGCCGTCGCTGACCACTACACGCTGGACCCGGACCGGATCGTCCGCATCCCCCACCCCAGCTACCAGGGCGTCTACCCGGCGTCGGTCACGCGCTCCGAGGCGCGTGCGGCCCTCGGCCTGGTCGACTCGGACCGAACCGTGCTCGCCTTCGGCCAGATGCGACCGTACAAGGGCCTCGACGTGCTGGTCGACGCCGTCCGCCGGGTCCCGGCCGCGGACCGTCCGGTCCTGCTGCTCGCGGGCCGGACGTCGGACGCGGACCGGGCGTCGATCGACACCATGCTCGGCGACGACCTCCGAGCCGTCCGCGAACACGACCACGTCGGCGACGTCGACGTGCAGCGGTGGTTCCGGGCTGCTGACGTGGCCGTCTTCCCGTACCGGCGCGTTCTCAACTCCGGCGCGCTGCACCTCGCGGCGTCGTTCGGCGTGCCGTCCGTCCTGCCCGACGAGCCGCACCTCCGCGCCGAGTTCGGGGACGAAGGGTGGGTGCGGTGGTTCGACGCCGGCGATGCGGCCGCGTCCCTCGCCGGAGTGCTCGCCGCCCCGGTCGACGGTGCGCCGGGGGCCGAGGAGTTCAGTCGGCAGCTGGCGCCGTTCGGGCGGTCCAGGGACTACGCGCGGTTGTTGGACGAGGTCGCGGCCTGACCCCGCTGCTCCGTGCCGGGCCGTCGCATGCCGCGCGGGCTCATCGGAAGCGACCCGCTGCTCTCCGGAGCAGGCCGCGGACTCCACCCTCGCGCGTCGGACGCCGATCGACGAGGAAACGCCAGCCGTCCTTCCGATCGGCCAACGGCTGCATGGGCATCCCCGGGCCGACCGGCGGAAGCGGCATCCGAGCAGTGACGACAGGGAACGATCCGTCGACCCCGTCGAACGACACGGACACCGAGTACCGCCCCTCGGCGTATTCCTCCGCTCGGACGGACGATCGCCAACCCCCGGTCGCTGGTGCCGGTGTCGTCGACACCTCCTGACGGCTGGGTCCGGCGAGCTGCAGTGCGACACCGCCTTCGAACGCGCTGAGGTCCGCAGGTCCACCGACGACGATGCCCGCGTCGGAGACGTCGACGTGGTCGATCACGAGCGGAACGAGGTGGCGCAGCGCGGAGGCTGTCCTGACCGCAGCAGGGCTCCCGGACCTGACGGCAGCGATCATCGCATCGCTGAGCGCGCTCCCGGTGGGGCGGAACTCCGTGTGGGAGACCGGTCCGAGTCGATCGGCGAGCCAGGCCTCGCCCACACCGTCCGCGCCGTTCACGAGGGCCGGCACGAGTCCTCCGGTCGCGAGGTCCGTCGCGATCAGCGGGTCGGTAGCGAGCAACAGCACCACGGCGTTGATCCACGCATCGAGCCGGTCCTCGGCGTGCGCGCTCGTGGAGCCGATGACGAACGCCGTCGCGGCCGTCCAGTCGCCCTGCATGACGAGGGCCCACAGCATGTGGCGGATCGGAGCAACCCCGGTCAACCCGTCGAGCGGGATCGCTTCGAGCAGCGCTTCCGTGGCGCGCGCGACCGGTGCCACTTGATCGGGCGCCGGTGCGGTCAGCAAGAACCGGTGCAGGTGCGCCCAACCGTCCGCATCCAGCACGATCTCGGCGTGTGCGGTGCGGAGCGCGGTGTCGTGCTGGACCAGTCGGGCGCAAGCCAGTTCCTGCTCCAGGTACCGGGTGGTGACGGTAGCGTCCGCGCGGAGCGACAGCGACGAGGCGTCTGCGCGTTCCCGGTACAGGTACACGCAGGACGGAACGACATCGAGCTTCTCTGCGGACACGAAGGCGCGGGTCATCGGCTCGATGTCCTCGACGCTGTCGATCTCCGGGAAGCGCAGTCCTGCGTGGTCCCAGAAGGCTCGGTGGAACATCCGGTTCCAGCACGGTCTGCTGGACAGCAGTTCCGGCACTGCCCCAGGCACGAGGCCGACGCGCCGCTCGTCGAACGAGTACCAGCGCTCGGTCGGACGCCAGGTCCGTGTCGCAGAGAACTTGAGGTGATCCGCGATGACCATGTCGGAGCCACTCGCCTCGAGCGATCCGAGCATCTCGCGGTAGGCACCTTCCGGGACCAGGTCGTCAGAGTCGGCGAACACGAGGTAGGTGCCGTTCGCGTGTGCGACACCGTCGTTCCTGGCCGCAGCCGCGCTGGAGGCCGATGACGTCACCAGTCGGACGCGGGAGTCGCGCGCAGCGACCGCCCTCACGATCTCCGTCGTACCGTCGGTCGATCCGTTGTCGACCACGATCAGCTCCAGCCCGAGGTCGCCCTGACCGAGCACGCTCTCGATGAGCTCGGCGATCCACGGACCGCTGTTCCGTGCGGGGACGACGACCGAGAGGCGGACGTCGGTCATCCGAGCGCAGCCTTGTCCAGCGTGCGCTCGGAACGCAGTTCACCCGCGAGCCAGGGTCCGAGTGAGGTGCTGTAGGTGTTCGACAGGTGCGAGCCGTCGAAGTAGACCGACACTCCACCGATCGCCGAGTAACACCGTGCATCGTCGCAGAACCGGTCCTGGACTTCGACGTACCGCACGGAGCGAGCGAGACCGTCCTCCTTGAGCGCACGGAACACGGAACTCGTGGCCGGCGGGTACGCGGTGGCGATCGGGTTCGAGCACGACGAGGCTTCCTGCTCCGCGAGGCAATCCGGTCCCCAGACCTTCTTCTCCAGCGTCGGCCCGGTCAACGGCACGTGCTGCATGACCGTGACGTCACGCCCTCGCGCCTGCGAGCCCTGCACGACCCGCTCGTACCCGGCGGCTTGATCGCCTCGCCCCCCGTCGAACACGTAGTTCGCCCAGAGGTTCGCGAGCACGACACGGTCGGCACGAGGGACCACGTTCTTCAGCACCCAGTCGTTCCGGGCGCCACACCACTCCTGCTGGTCCGCCGGGAGCTTCTCTCCCCACGCCGTCTCGTCGGGAGCGATCAGGGATGAGGGGCACTTGTTCCGCGCGGCGACGATCACCTTCCAGTGGTTGATCTTGCCCGCGATGTCGAACGCGGACGACCACGCTCCCGCGTGCGAGTCCCCCCAGAGCAGCACGGTCTGCGTGCCGTCGGGGTCACCCAGTTGACAGAGCTTCTCCGAGTTCCGCGTGATGTCGTCGATGCAGTCGTCCTGCCACGCGAGCGGCTTGTCGGCGAGTGATTCGGGCAGGTGCGCTCGGTCCACCCGGCCGAACGCGTCGTGGCAATCCGGGTTGTCGAGGGCCGCAGCCGCGTAGCAACTGTCCCCGTTGGTCACCTTCGCGATCAGCGCCGCGTTCTCGCTCGCGGTCGCCGAGGCACTGACACCGACGGCACCCACCGAACCGACAGCGAGCACGAGGGCCGCCGTGGCGCCGGCGACGAAACTCCGACGGCGGCGAGCGGTGAGCCAACCGGTGGTCCGGAACGGCTTCTCGACGTACCGCTCCGAGAGGAAGGCGAGGATCAACGTCGTGACGATGATGAGCACCTTCGCTCGCGTGTCGAGGGCCCGGCCCATCGCCAGTGGGACCAGCACGATCAACGGCCAGTGCCAGAGGTAGGCCGAGTAGGAGACATCGCCGAGCCATCGCACGGGGCCGAACCGGGAGAAGAACGCCCATGACCACGGCGCGTCCTCGTCGGAGGCCGTGGCGATGACCAGCCCGGCACCGAGGGTCGGGAGTGCTGCTGCGAACCCCGGGAACGCCGTCGAGTCCGAGAACGCGAACGTGGACACCGCGATGCACCCGATCCCGACCCACGCGGCCGCCGACGGCAGGCGGAACCGCACCGGGAGCATCGCGATCGCGCCGCCCACTGCGAATTGCCAGGCTCGCGCCGTCGTGTCGAAGAATGCGACGTCCGGATCGGTTGCGGTGTGCACGAGCGACCAGACGAAGCTGAGCGCTCCGAGGACGACGACGGCGCCGACGACCGCTCGCCTCGTCGACACACGGCGACGGCGAGCGATGAGCGCGGCAGCGACGAGGAGGATCGGCCAGATGATGTAGAACTGCTCCTCGACGGACAGCGACCAGAAGTGTTGGAGTGCACTCGGCTGCGTTGCGGTTTCGAGGTAGCTGACCGACTGCGAGGCCAGGTACCAGTTCTGCGAGAACAGCGTCGACGCCAGCGCACTCCACCCCGTCGGCGCCAGGCTGGTCGACGGGAGCAGGACGTACGAAGCCACGAGGACGAACGAGATGACGAGCACAGCAGCCGGGGCGAGCCGCCGGATGCGACGTGCGTAGAAGTCGATGAGCAAGCGCGGGGTCGGGTTCGATCCGATCGCCTTGACGAGGTGTCCCGTGATCAGGAACCCGGAGATCACGAAGAAGACATCGACGCCGACGTAGCCGCCAGGAAGTCGGTTGGGCCACAGGTGGTACAAGATGACCAGACCGATCGCGAGCGCTCGCAGACCCTGTATGTCGGCTCGGAAGTGCTGGATTCGTCGGTTCGGCACCAGAGCACTGTAGTGGAAACGAGCCTCCGTCAGCCCACTGAGCCGCGACCAGCGGGCGCCGCGCCGAAGTGGGCGTCCCCCGTTCGGCGGCTACCGGTGGGGACGGGATCGGGCTAGCGTCGGACCAGGATCAGATCAGGGGGTCGACGTGTCTCGTCGCTGGGTTACCCGCGTTGCCGTCATCGGAGCGCTCACCGTCGCTGCAGCCGGCCTCAGTGCGCCCGCGCACGCCGCGACCAAGCCCGCGCAGGTCACCGGCGTCGCGAAGGCGACACAGGACTGGGCCGGCAAGAGCGTCAAGATGACGTGGAAGGCCGTCCCGAACGCGACGTCCTACGTCCTCAAGTGGTCAACCCGATCGGACCTCGCGAGCCCCGTCTACCGGGACTCGTCCGTCGTCGGGGCCTGGATGACGAACCTCCGGCCGGCGACGACCTACTACGTCACGGTGGCTGCGAAGAACGGGACGACGGCCGGCTCCTGGGCGAAGACCGTCACCACGACGCTCCAACCGAACGCCGTCGCGACGTTCGGGACGATCACGGCGAAGCCCGCGCAGAACGGCGTGACGGTGTCCATCCCCGAGGTGGCGAACGCCAGCGACTACCAGGTCCGGTGGTCCGCCGGCCCGAACGAGAACCGGACGCCGGACCGTTGGGCGCCGCACTTCACTCCGTGGTCGTCGGCGTTCGACCCTGCCACGCGGACGTGGACGCTCCCGGCGTCGGACAGCGACCTCACGTCCGTGGCGTACGGCAACCCGATCTACGTCCGTGCCATGGCGCGGAACACCTACTTCAACTCGACCTTCGTCCGGAAATCAGCGCAGGTCAGCGCTTGGCCCGTCCCGACCAAGCCGGTCTCGACGGACCTCCCGGTCCACCTGGCCAGCTACAACGTCCTGTGCTCGGGGTGTGAGACCGGCGGGGCGCCGGGCTGGTCGACCCGCGCTCCGGCGATCGCCGCCACGATCAACGCGAAGGACCCCGACGTGCTCACGGTCCTCGAAGCGAGCGGGCCGTCCGGTGGGACCGGCTCCGCCCAGGCGTACCTCGACCTCGACCGCCGGCTTCCGAACCTGCAGCTCGTCGACAGTGCCCCGATGACGGTCAGCGCCTCGCATCAGGGCAACCGGATCCTCTACGACCCCTCGAAGTACACCGTCGTCGACCACGGGGTCCTCAGCGGCATCAAGGACTACGAGGTGTACCCGGCGTCCGCTGCGCCGGACACGAACACCCCCTGGGCGAAGCTCCGGTCGCGTGACGGCAGCAGCACCACCTTCATCGTGGTCGCCGCGCACTACGGGATCCCGTCGAACTCCTACCCGCAGGCGCGCAAGACGCTCCTCGGCCAGAACTCGACCCAGCTCCTCGCGGCGCTCGATCGCGTCAACCCGGCCAACGCGGACGGGAAGCGCCTCCCGGTGCTCCTGGGCGGCGACCTCAACGACAACCGCTACCCCGAGGACGCGATCGACGGCGCCCAGCCGACACTCGTCCGGGCCGGTTTCTACGACGCGTCGGCCTCGCAGCACCGCTACGGCACCGCGAAGACGACGTACAACAACTACCAGCCGCCGTCGAAGCAGGCAGACGACCCGAACAAGGACGGTCAGCGCATCGACTACATCCTGACGCAGGGGCTCCAGGGCAGCGATGAGTTCGTCAACAACTGGAACCCGGGAACGTCGGTCATCCCGTCCGACCACAACATGATCGAGACGAAGGTGCACGTACCGAACGTCGGCTGACGGTCGTCAGCGCGCCGCTGCGGAGACGTCCTCCTGCGTCGGTTCCTTGATCCGGGGAGCCCCGTCGAGCGCTTCCATCGCTCGGAAGACGCGCTCGGAGTTCTGCTCGTCGCGCGTCACGAAGGCTGCTCTCGTGCGGTCCAGGTACCGGGCCGCCGAGACGTAGTCGTTCAGGCCGATGTCCTCGACCGCCGCCTCGACGCCCGGCACGTCGTCCGAGACCGGACCGAAGCCGTCACGCTCGTAGTCGAAGTAGCCTCGTCGGCCGACGTGCGTGCCGTCGAAGAAGGACGACGCGTCGAACTGGAAGTAGACGAGAGGGACGTCGAGGAACGCGGCCTCGAAGCCGAGCGACGAGTAGTCCGTGATCATGAGCGCTGCGCGGGCGAGGACGTCCTGCACGTTCCGCGAGCCGAAGTCCCAGACCTCCACCCACTCGGGGACGTCGAAGTCGTCGAGGTACGGACGCATGTTGGGGTGCGGCATGAAGACCACGCGCTTCCCGGTCCTCGCCGCGACGTCTCGGATCCGTTCGGACCCGATGAGCGCGTTGTACTGCTGCGCGTACTGGCTGGTGAGGAACGCGGGGTTCTTCAGGCGCTCGTTGCTGCCAGGGACCTGCTTGCCCGCGAGCTTCTTGCGCCAGGTCGGCATGATGAGGATCAGGTCTCGTTCGGCGTCCGGCACGGCACGACGCTTTCGGAGGAGCTCATCGTGTCGCGGGAACCCGGTCAGCACGACTTCACGGTCGGTGAACGTGTAGGGCCCGTCCCCCGCGATGGAGGCCTTCTCCTGGGGGGTCACGACCACGAAGAGCTCCGCCGGCTTCGAGTTGACCCACCGCGAGATGTCGTAGTTGGTCACGCCGTGCTGCAGCCACGTGAAGGTGAACCGCGGCTCACCGTAGCGTCGGCGGTCCAACGGGCTCACGACGTAGACGTCGATGTGCGACGACGCGAGGTGGACCGCGTGCAGCAGGAGCTTGCGCCACGCGGCCGACTTGTAGGCCACGAGCCGGAAACCCTCCGCGCGCAGGCGATCCCAGTCCTTGGACCCCGCGTCGAGGACGAACCAGGCATTGATGTCCGGTCGGTTGCGCTGAACCCAGCGGTAGAGGTGCTCGGCGTTGTCGTTCGCATCGGTGTCGCGGTCCATGAAGACCCAGGCGTCCTGGTACAGATCGCGGACGCGCTTCGTCCGGACCGAGACACCGAGCAGCGTGTCCTGCAGCTTCCGCTTGTAGACACCCTTGCGGGTCTTGACGTACACCGCCTGCGCCGCACGCTTCACGTGTCGGAGCGCCGGTGTCGTGACGTCCGCCCACTTGTTCTCGAGCCGCTTCCGCTGGCCGAGGATCTGCGGGTTGAGTTGCCGTCGCGTGAGGGTCTCGTCGGCTTCGTAGCGCTCGCCCCGCGAGAAGGGCACGACGCGGCCGTCGAGCCAGATGCGGGTCAGGCGCCCACGCTCGATCCACACGTGCCGCTGGCGGAGCACGGCTCGGCCGTAGAAGACGAGGTCCTGGTCCTTCTCGTGGACGGGCACCACGTCGCGCCCGTCGACGACGATGCGCTCGGTCGGACGGGTCCCGGTGAACCAGTACGTCAGCTTGACGTGCTGGCGGCGCTCGTCGACGCGCTCGAGCTTGACGTAGGACGGGCGCTCGGACTGACCCGTGTACCCGGTCAGCAACGCCTTCCGCACGGCGAACTCGACCCACATGATGTCGAACGAGTGGATCGCGTCGTCCGAGATCTTCTCGCGGATCGCGGCGACGAGCGAATGGAACTCGTCGAAGGTCCGAGCGGGTGCCAGGGCCGACGGCGAGTTCAGCGCACGTTCGTTCTTGAAGTACCAGAACAAGTCGTACAGGACCGTGTTCTCGAGCCAGCGCGGGACACCGCCCGCTCGCTCGGCGGTCGCGAGGAGGTCCAGGAGCCCGTACCGGAGCACGTCGGTGTACTTGCCCGCGTGGTCGAAGTGGGTCTCCATCAGCGAGGTTCCGTCGCCGCGCATGCGGTAGTGGTACTTCGCGGACGCGAGGACGCCCATGTCGTTCTTGCCGGTCGCGAGCAGGTACCGACCGATGAAGTGCGCGTCCTCGAACACCGGGCGCACCCGGCCGTCGAACTCGAGGCCGTGCCGCTCGATCTCCGCCGTCCGGAAGAACGCCGAGTTCACGGCGAGCTGGATCACGGGTTCCTGCTCGAGGTCGATGATCCGCGATCCCTTCGCGAACTTCATCCGCAGCGGGTGCGAGTTGATGAGTTCCAGGCCCTCGTTCAACCGCATCTGGTGCGTCGCGAGCATGCCGACACGAGGTGCACCGTGGAGGTCGATGAACTTCACGACCTCCTCGAAGTAGCGGTCGTCGAACACGTCGTCCGGATCGGCGAACGTCACCCATTCGGCGTCGAGGTGTCGGATGCCGGTGTTGCGCGCGGCGGCGACCCAGGCGTTCTCCTGCGTCGTGACGACGACGTGGTCCTCCCGTCCGACCGCCCAGGCACGCAGGACCTCGAGACTGTCGTCGGTGGACCCGTCGTCCACGAAGACGAGCTGCGTCTTCGTCAGCGGGTAGGTCTGCCGCTCCAGCGAAGCGAGCAGGTCCGGCAGGTACCGCGCGACGTTGTAGACGGCGAAGACCGCGCCGACCGTGAAGCGGCGGCGCGACGGTGCGGTAGCGGGCGTCAGTTCTGACACGTCTGTCCCCTCGTGCTGTCGAGCCGGAGCTCAGACGGTCTCGTTGTACGCCTTGACGACGTCGTCGGTCTTGCCGATCATCTTCAGCTCACCCTCGTTGAGCCAGGCCACCTCGTCGCACATGTCCTTGACGGTGTTCATCGAGTGGGAGACGAGGATGACCGTGCGGCCCTCCTCCTTCATCTCCTTGAACTTCGTGCGGCAGCGCTTCTGGAACGTGGCGTCACCGACGGCCAGCACCTCGTCCACGACGAGGATGTCCGGCGTCACCGCGACGGCGACCGAGAACCCGAGCCGCACGTACATGCCGGACGAGTAGTTCTTCACGGGCTGGTCGATGAAGTGGCCGACGCCGGAGAACGACACGATGTCGTCGAACTTCCGCGCGACCTCCTTGCGGCTCATGCCGAGGATGGACCCGTTCAGGAAGACGTTCTCGCGGCCGGACAGCTCGGGGTGGAAGCCGGAGCCGACCTCGAGCAGCGATGCCTGCTTGCCGCGGGCGGTGATCGCGCCCTCTTCCGGCCAGAGGATCTTCGCCAGGCACTTGAGCAGTGTGGACTTGCCGGACCCGTTCTTGCCGATCAGTCCGAAGGTGGTGCCGTGCGGCACCTCGAACGAGACGTCCTTCAGGGCCCAGAAGTCCTCGTGCACGGACTTCTTGCCTCGCATGACCATGCTCTTCAGCGAGTCGTTGCGCTCCTTGTACATGCGGAAGCGCTTCGAGACGTGGTCGACGGTAACGGCAGCATCGGTCACAGCAGTTCAGCCAGCTTCTTCTCGTTGCGGGAGAACACGAAGTAGCCGAGTGCGAGCGAGGCGCATCCTGCGATGGCGCACGCGACCAGGTCGGTCCAGTTCGGGAATCGGTTGTCGTACATGAGGTTCCGGAAGACCTCGGAGAACCGCTCGATCGGGTTGAGCTTGTACACGTGGATGATCCACGGGTGCCCGGCCTTGTTCGCCGCGTCCTCGACCAGCGACAACGGGTAGATGATCGGCGACAGGTACATCCACATCTGCAGGGCGATGCCGACGAGGTGCTGCATGTCGCGGAAGTGCACGTTGACGATGGAGAGGATCAGCCCGAGGCCGGCGGCGAACATGGCGAGGAACACCATGGTCAGCGCGATCACGGGCAGGTAGATCCAGAAGTTCGAGCCGGCGATGGCGAGGGCGATGAGGAGCACGCCCATCTCGACGAGCCAGGTGAAGCCGAACGAGCCGACGGCCGCGAGCGGCAGCGTCATCCGGGGGAAGTAGACCTTCTTGATGAGCGAGCCGTTGGCGACGATCGACGTCATGCCGGAGTTGATGACGTTCCGGGCGAAGATCCACGGCAGGAGTCCGCACATCAGCCACAGCGGGTAGATGTTCAGTCCGCTCGGGTCGCCGACCTCGAGCCGCGCCCGGAAGATGAACGAGTACACGATCGTGTAGATCAGCATCGTCGCGAGCGGGTTGATCAGCGACCACAGCTGCCCGAAGACCGTGCGGCGGTACTTGCCCTTGACCTCTCGCGCTGTGAGGTTCGCCAGCAACTCGCGCGAGGACATGAGCTCGTTCAGGTACGTCATGCTTCGGGTGCTGGCTCCTCCGGAGCGCAGACAGCGCGCTCCTCGCGGGATTCGGGGGACGAGGCATTCTCGCACAACCGTTGCATGATGCACGATCCGCACCGTGAACGCTGTCCACAGAAGGTGTCGAGATGACGAAGACTCGCCGAAACCTTTGTAGAGTGACAAGGTGATCGTCAGTTTCGCCAACCACTCCACGGCGCCGGTGAACCTCGGTGGTGCGGAGCGGTCACTCCTCCGGTTCGTCGAGGACTGGCTGACGATCGACCCGACCATGACCCCGACCTTCGTCACGAAGGCACCCCGGGGCAAGTTCATCGAGGCGCTCGACGAGCGCGGCTGGTCCTACGACGCGCTGCGCTTCCGCGGCTGGGCCCTGCCGAGCCCGCAGCCCGCACCGGCTGCGGAGCGCGCCGCGTTCGCCACCGTCGACTACGCGGCCGTGAACGCGATCATCCGGCTCTACGAGCGCCAGCGCCCGGACCTCGTCGTCACGAACACGCTCGTCGCCCCGTGGGCGTCCTTCGCCGCCGCCGTGCTCGGGATCCCCCAGGCCTGGTTCGTCCGCGAGTACGGCGACCTCGACCACGGGTTGCAGTTCCAGACAGGACGCGCCGGGGTCCTCGGCGACATCGGCCTCCTGTCCGGTGCCGTGGTCACCAACTCCGAGGCGATGCGCGCGCACCTCGCGCAGTACGTGCCGGACCACAAGCTCTCCGTCGCGTACCCGACGGTCGACACCACGCGCCTCCAGGCCACCCGCGACCAGACGCCCGCGGTGGCGCCGTTCCCGCAACCCGACCCCGGGCTCCGCATCACGGTGCTCGGCCGCGTCGAGGAGTCGAAGGGCCAGTTCCGCGTGGTCGATGCGCTCGGCGCGCTCCGCGCGCGCGGCGTCACCGCGAGCGTCTGCTTCGTGGGCAGCTGGAAGCACCCGGGCGAGGACCAGCGCCTCACCGACCGCGCCCGGGCGCTCGGCGTCGCCGACCACGTCGTGTTCGCCGGCGAGCAGCACATCCCCGCGCCGTTCATCGAGGCGGCCGACGTCTGCGTCACGCCCTCGACGATCGAGGCGTTCGGCCGCACCACCGCCGAGTACATGACGCTCGGCAAGCCGGTCGTCGCGACCCGCCAGGGCGGGAGCGCTGAGCTGGTCGAGCCCGGGGTCACCGGCACGCTGGTGGACGCGGACGACACCGCGGCCCTCGCGGACGCCCTCGCTGCGTACGCGGCCGACCCCGACTCGGCCAGGAGGCACGGTGCGGCTGCTCCGGAGCGACTCGCCGCCGTCACGGGGTCGGGTCAAGACAACGCCGCCGCGATCGAGCGGCTGGTCGCCCTGGTCGGCACCGAGGGCTACCGGCTCCCCCAGGCCGCGCGCTACTGGTTCGAGCTGCCGGGGGCCTACGCGTCCCTCGGCGCGACGAGCGCCCGCGCCGCGGTGGGCCTGCTCGCGAACCGGGTGCGGTCGCGCTCGGGTGCGGTGGGCCGGCTGCTCGCCCGTCCGGGTGTCGTCGTGCGGAAGCTGGCTCGCCGGTGACCCGCGACCGCCGTGCGGTGACGATCGTCGTGCCGGTCTACGACGACCTGCCCGGACTCGAACGCTGCATCGAGGCGCTCCTCGAGACGGTCGACTTCTCGGTCGACCGGGTGCTGCTCGCGAACGACGTCGGCCCCCGCGTCGACGTGATCGAGGCGCGGATCCTCGAGCTCGTCGGCGACCACGACGGCTTCGAGTACACCCGCAACGCACGGAACCTCGGCTTCGTCGGCAACTGCAACCGCGCGGTCCTCGAACTCGACCGGACCGGCAACGACGTGCTGCTCCTCAACAGCGACACCGTGCCGATGCCTGGGTTCCTCGACGAGATGACGGCGGTGCTCGCCTCCGACGACGTGATCGGCGTCGTCTGCGCCCGCAGCGACAACGCCACGATCGCGTCGTTCCCGTACGCGCGTCGGAACCCGAGCGCGAACCTCGCACCCCGACGGACCCGCGAGCTCCACGGCCGCACGAAGTACCTGCTCCCCCGCCACACGGTCTCCCCCGTCGCGATGGGCTTCTGCTTCCTCATCCGCCGCGAGATGATCGACCGCTTCGGCCTCTTCGACGAGGTCTTCTCGCCGGGCTACGGCGAGGAGAACGACTTCTGCCTGCGCATCAACGAGGAGGGGTTCACCTCGGTCCTCGCGAACCGTGCGCTCGTCCTGCACACCGGGTCGACGAGCTTCAGCGGTGACCGCGGCCCGTCGCTGCGGCTGGAACACGAGCGCATCCTGCTCGAGCGCTACCCGTTCTACGGCGGCGCCGTCGCCCTGTTCCTCGCCCGGTACCGCGACGCGGTGGACGTCTTCGCCGACGCCTTCCTGCCCGACGACGACGTGGTCCGGGTCGCGCTCCACCTTCCCGGCGACCTCACCGACGAGCTCGTCGCCCGCGTCCGCAGCACCCTCGCCGCAGTGTCCGACGACATGGTCGTCACCGTCATCGTCCCCAAGTCGCAGGTGCGCGCGGCCCGGCAGGCCCTGCCGGGCGCGTCGATCGCCGTCGGCGGGCGTCCGCGGCAGATCTTCGACGTCGCCGTCGCCCTGGGCGCGCTGACGACGTTCGCCCAGCTCTCCGCGCTGAACGCCAACGCGCCACGGTGGGTCCTGGTCGATCCCGTCTCGCACGACCACCGCTGGTCGCTCGCGGTCGCGAACCACCGCGCGTCGGCCATCGACCGGATCCTGCGCCGCTTCGAGAACCACAGCACCGTGTGGCACGGCGGCGACGACCTCGTCAAGCTGGTCCGCATGGCCGCGTCGTCCGAGATCGACCCGGTGGCGCTCCGCGCGCGCTGGCACGCGGTGTCCGACATCGCCGAGGCCACGGGGCTGCTCGTGCACCGCGCGACCGTCTCGATCCGCCGACTGACCGCGCTCACCTTCGGTGCGCGGAGCCCCCGTCTCGTGGCGCGCATCCGCGCCATCACCGGCCGCGGGGCCTGACCGGACCACCCGCCGGTCGGGAGGCGCGGGGCGGCGCCGCCCCGCGCCTCCTGGCCGTCAGACGAGCGCGTCCACGACCGGATCGTGCCGGTGGGCGGTGGCCGGGTCCCACGCGTCCAGCAGCTGCAGCGTCGCGATGCGGAACGCGAGCGCCCGCACGAGGAGCTGCGCCCACTCGGCGATCCCGTCGCCGAGGGCGCCGACCGCGTCGACCGGGTACCCGTGCCAACACACGGCGTCCACCGCGGCGATGGCCGCGCCGAAGCCGGCGGGACGCCAGGACGGTGGCCAGTCGATCACCGTCGGCGGCTGACCGTCGGCGAAGAGGACGTTGCCGAGCAGGTCCCGGTGCACGAGCTGGGACGGCGACCGGACCGGCCGGAACGCGGCACCGAGCCGGTCGAGGGCGGGCTGCCGCGGGAGCGGAGCAGTCCCCCAGGCCATGCCGTCGGCACGACTCCACGCGTCGTCGGCATGGTCGAGGAAGGCCGGGCGGTCCAGGTGCGCGACCGCCTCGTGGAACGCCGTCCCCGCGGCGATGACGTCGGCCACCCGGGTCGGGACGGCATGCCCCGGCACCCACTCGAGCGCTTCCCACTCGCCGACGCGCCAGGACCCCTCGGACGTCGGGACCGGCCGTGGTGTGCGGAACGCCGGCGTGTGCTCCAGCTCGGCGAGGACCTCGGCCCGCCAGTCCGTCACCGCCGCGCCGTCGTGCGGCCGGAGGACCACGGTGTCGGCGCGCCAGGTCAGCCCGCGGCCGCCCGCGAGCAGGACCGGTCGGGCACCGGCCACCCCGAACGCCCGCAGCACGGCGGGGTCGGGGCGGACGGGCAGCACGTCAGACCAGGCAGCGCGGGCCGAGCAGGCTCTTCAGCTCGCCGAACAGGTCGGGCGTGAGGTTCACCGGGAACGGCAGCTCGAAGGTACGAGCCACGTCGTCCTTGATGAGCTTCAACCTGACCTCGGTCTCGCCGCTGTGCCGGCCGAGCACGGCGGCGAGCTCGGTGACCGTCGTCGTGGTCGCCTGGCGCTCGGGCAGGCTCAGCGTGAGCGGTCCGGACCCCATCGCGTCACCGACGTTCGGCTGGAACATGCTCACCGCGTGCAGGGCCTTGCCGTCGTCGCGGACGTTCACCCGCCCGCGCAGGACGACGATCGAGTCGGCGACGAGGGACGGCCCGAACTCCTGGTACGTCTTGCCGAGGAACATCACGCCGATCTGCCCACCGAAGTCCTCGATGTCGACGATGCCGTACGGGTTGCCGCTCGACTTCGCGACCCGGTGCTGGACGCTCGTGAGCAGGCCGGCGACCGTGACGGTCTCGCCCTCGACCGAGTCGTCGGCCGCGATGAGGTCGGCGATGGTGATCGACTGGTGCTTGGCGAGCTCGATCTCGAGCCCGGCGAGCGGGTGGTCGGAGACGTACAGGCCGAGCATGTCGCGCTCGAACGCGAGCTTGTCGCGCTTGGACCACTCCGGCCGGTCCGGGACCTGCGACACCACGGCCGCCGAGGGCTGTTCCTCGGCCACCTCGGCGAAGAGCGAGTCGAAGTCGAACCCGACGTTGCCGTGGGCCTCGTCGCGCTTGACCTTCACCGCGCCCTCGACCGCAGCCTCGTGGATCTCGACGAGCGCCCGGCGGGAGTCGCCGAACTCGTCGAAGGCACCGGCCTTGATGAGCGACTCGACGGTGCGCTTGTTCGCGGACGAGATCGGGATCTTGCGCAGGAAGTCGTGGAACGACTCGAACGCGCCCTTCTCGGTGCGGGCCTTCACGATGTCGTCGACGACGTTGAACCCGACGTTGCGGATGGCGCCCATGCCGAAGCGGATGTCCTCGCCGACGGCCGCGAAGAAGCCGATCGACTCGTTGACGTCCGGTGGCATGACCTTGATGCCCATGCGGCGGCACTCGTTGAGGTACAGCGCGAGCTTGTCGCGGGCGTCACCGACACTCGTCAGCAGCGCCGCCATGTACTCGGCCGGGTAGTGCGCCTTGAGGTACGCCGTCCAGAACGACACCACGCCGTACGCCGCCGAGTGCGCCTTGTTGAACGCGTAATCGGAGAACGGCAGCAGGATGTCCCACAGCGTCTTGATGGCAGCGGCCGAGTAGCCGTTGTCCTGCATGCCCTTCTCGAAGCCCGCGTACTGCTTGTCCAGCTCGGACTTCTTCTTCTTGCCCATCGCGCGGCGGAGGATGTCCGCTTGGCCGAGGGAGAACCCGGCGACCTTCTGCGCGATGGCCATGACCTGCTCCTGGTAGATGATCAGGCCGTAGGTCGTGCCGATGATGTCCTGCAGGGGCTCGGCGAGCTCGGGGTGGATCGGGGTGATCGCCTGCTCGCCGTTCTTGCGGAGCGCGTAGTTCGTGTGCGAGTTCGCACCCATGGGCCCCGGACGGTACAGGGCGATGAGCGCCGAGATGTCCTCGAAGTTGTCCGGCTTCATCAGGCGCAGCAGCCCGCGCATGGGCCCACCGTCGAGCTGGAACACACCGAGGGTGTCACCGCGCTGCAGGAGCGCGTACGCCTCGGGGTCCTCGAGGCCCATGGTCTCGAGGTCGAGCTCGATCCCGCGGTTCGTCTTGATGTTGTCGAGGGCGTCGCTGATGATCGTCAGGTTCCGGAGGCCCAGGAAGTCCATCTTGATCAGGCCGAGCGACTCCGCTGCCGGGTAGTCGAACTGCGTGACGATCTGGCCGTCCTGCTCACGCTTCATCACCGGGATGATGTCGATCAGCGGGTCGCTCGACATGATGACGCCGGCGGCGTGCACGCCCCACTGGCGCTTCAGCCCCTCGAGCCCGAGCGCGGTGTCGAACACCGTCTTCGCCTCGGGGTCGGTCTCGACGACCGTGCGGACGTCCACCGCCTCCTTGAAGCGGGGGTGGTCCTTGTCGAAGATCCCGGTGAGCGGGATGTCCTTGCCCATGACGGGCGGCGGCATCGCCTTGGTGAGCTTCTCGCCCATGCCGAAGGGGAACCCGAGGACGCGCGAGGAGTCCTTGAGTGCCTGCTTCGCCTTGATGGTGCCGTACGTGACGATCTGCGCGACGCGCTCGGACCCGTACTTCTCGGTGACGTACTTGATCGCCTCACCGCGGCGCCGGTCGTCGAAGTCGACGTCGAAGTCGGGCATCGAGACGCGGTCCGGGTTGAGGAACCGCTCGAAGATCAGACCGTGCCGGATCGGGTCGAGGTCGGTGATGCGCATCGCGTACGCCACCATCGAGCCGGCACCGGAACCACGGCCGGGGCCGACGCGGATGCCGTTGTTCTTCGACCAGTTGATGAAGTCGGCGACCACGAGGAAGTACCCCGGGAAGCCCATCTGGTTGATGATCCCGACCTCGTAGTCGGCACGCTCCTGCACCTCGGGCGTGATGCCCTCGGGGTAGCGGTACTCGAGCCCCTTCGCCACTTCCTTCTCGAACCACGAGTGCTCGGTCTCACCGTCGGGCACCGGGAACTTCGGCATGTAGTTGGCCGCGGTGTCGAACTCGACGTTGCACCGCTCGGCGATGAGCAGCGTGTTGTCGCAGGCCTCGGGGTTGTCGCGGAAGAGGTGCCGCATCTGCTGCGGGGTCTTCAGGTAGAACTCGTCGGCGTCGAACTTGAAGCGGTTCGGGTCGTTCAGGGTGGAGCCGGACTGCACGCACAGCAGCGCCGCGTGCGACTTGGCGTCGTGGGCGTGCGTGTAGTGCAGGTCGTTCGTGCCGACCAGCGGGATGTCGAGGTCCTTCGCCAGGCGGATCAGGTCGCTCATGATCCGTCGTTCGATCTCGAGCCCGTGGTCCATGACCTCGGCGAAGTAGTTCTCCTTGCCGAAGATGTCGCGGTAGTCCGCCGCCGCCTTGACGGCTTCGTCGTACTGCCCGAGCCGCAGGCGCGTCTGGATCTCGCCGGAGGGGCAGCCCGTCGTGGCGATGATGCCCTCGTGGTACTCCTCGAGCAGTTCGATGTCCATGCGGGGCTTGAAGTAGTACCCCTCGATCGACGCCTTGCTCGAGAGCCGGAACAGGTTGTGCATGCCCGTGGTGTTCTCGGCGAACATCGTCATGTGCGTGTACGCGCCGGAACCGGACACGTCGTCCCCGCCGCCGTCGCCCCAGCGGATGCGGGTCTTGTCGGTGCGGTGGGTGCGCGGCGTGATGTACGCCTCGGTCCCGATGATCGGCTTCACGCCGCCGGCCTTGGCGGCCTTCCAGAACTCGAACGCGCCGAACATGTTGCCGTGGTCGGTCACCGCGACGGCGGGCATGCCCTGCGCCGCGGTTTCGGCCACGAGGTCGCCCAGCCTGGCGGCGCCGTCGAGCATCGAGTACTCGCTGTGCACGTGCAGGTGGACGAAGGAGTCGGAATCCGACACGGAACCTCCGGTTCGCGGGAGCTGCTGCGGTCTGGGAACAGCCTAACCGCGACCGAGGACAAACCCGGGCGCGTCGGCGCGGTCGCCGGGCCCCGGCGCGGCACACACGCGGACCGCGACGCCGAGGTCGCGCAACACGCCGCGCGCGTGCCGCCCAGGTCGCACGATGTGTCGCTCCTCGGCGCCGTGAGCGACAGATCCAGCGACCTCGCGGACGAGGTGGCCGGGCCCGAGGTTGCCGGGTCCGGCGAGCCTGGCGCCCGGCGCGACCGACACCGGACGGGAGGCACGGTGCGGGGCCGGCCCGCGCCTCCAGGCCGTCGGGGGTCGCCCAGCGCCCGACGCGACGCGACGCCGAGCGGGCGGGACACGGCGCGTGCGTGCCGCCGAGCGGGCGGGACACGCCGCGTGCGTGCCGCCGAGCGTGCAGAACGTGCCGCTCGGAGGCGCCGAGCGTGACGTATTTCGCCCGCTCGGCGGGACGGGACGGGGCCGCGCGGGACGGGACGGGGCCGCGCGGGACGGGCCCGCGC